>NZ_JBHIQZ010000007.1:0-103543 GCF_042196865.1 Bartonella sp. AC130YNZD | reverse complement strand
TTGTCAAAGAATGAATATTACGAAACCGCACTCTCTAAGATGTAAAATACCATGCCTAAACCACGTCCTCCTCATCTTGTCAAAGAAGTCACACGTCATGGTAAAATTATATGGTATGTACGTATTGGTCATGGACCACGTATTAGAATACGCGGCACCTATGGAACGCAAGAGTTTGTTGATAACTACAAAAGCGCACTTGCCGAGTTACAAGGGCTTATACTTCCTAAATCAAAAACTGGTAAGCTAGTCGAAGGTTCATTCGCATGGCTCCTTAAACAGTATTTTAACAGCTCCAATTGGCATAGCCTCGCTAAAGCCACAAAGAGACAAAGAGAATACACTCTTATGAAAGTGTGCGATACTATAGGACACATTTCATACCAAGCAATAGAAAAGAAACATATCATAGCCGGTGTTGAACGGCGCAAAGAAACACCAGCAATGGCTAGAGACTTTCTACAATCCCTAAATGGGCTTTTTAAATGGGCGATTGAACAAGGACTTTTGGAAAGCAACCCTACTTTAGGTATCACAAGACCTCCTCTTAAAAATAAAGAGGGCTTTCCCGTTTGGACAGAAGAAGATGTTGAAAAATATTACCAACGCTGGTCACATGGTACCCATGAACGTGTTTGGATTGATGTTCTTCTTTACACGGGTCTGCGTCGTGGTGATGCGGTCCGCATTGGCTGGAAAGACGTCAAAGATAATATCATTCACATCAAAACAGAAAAGAGCCAATTTAAAACAGATGTCTTTCTCCCAATTTTGCCAGAATTAGCCAAAACGCTTGAAGTTGGTCCTATTGGAGAAGAAACATTCATTTGTGGTAAACGCGGGAAAAAAATACCCAAAAAAAGCTTCGGAATTACATTTTATAATGCTTGTACCCAAGCAGGTATCAAAAAATCAGCGCATGGCTTAAGAAAATTAGCAGCAACACGCGCAGCAAATTCGGGTGCAACGGTATCGCAATTGAAAGCACTCTTTGGCTGGACAAATGACAGTATGGCATCTCTTTATACCAAGAGCGCAGATCGCAAAAAACTCGCTCTTGAATCGATACAAAAGCTCCAAAAAAGTTAGGGATAGAGACAAAAAAACATAATAGAATCAATAAGCACCTAATCCCTTACTACAAATATAACTTTTTGATTTAATTATTATTTGTTACCGTTGCTAGAAATAACAATAAATCAAGGGGTATAATTTGTTAATAGGCTTGGCGTTATGTCAAAATATCAGCGATGAGATTGCTTTTTGGTTGTTTTAGAAATGAAATAATGAGCTCAAATATTGATGAATGAAACGGAAGGTTTAAATTGAAAATATTAATTCCAGATGACTATCAAAAAGCCACTCTAACATTACAGTCTATTACAAAATTAATGACATCACATGAAGTGCTGGTTATAAATAATTTAGCTAAAGAATGTGATTTAGAAGATAAGCTCAAAGAGATCGATATTCTTATCTTAATCAGAGAGCGGACTATAGTTGATAGAAATCTTCTCCTGAAACTGCCAAATTTAAAATTAATCTGCCAAACAGTCCCTATAGGTTCACATATTGATATAGAAGCTTGTAGAGACTTAGAAATTGAAATATTAGACGGTGGTGGAGATCCAACTTCTGCTGCTGAATTTGCGTGGCTCTTAATTATGTCTGCGCGTAGAAAACTCTATAAATCTGTATCTGATATGAAAAAAGGACGATGGCAAACAACATTTGGCAACCAAATGAAAGGGGCTACTCTTGGAATATTCGGATTTGGGCGTATTGGTAAAATGGTTGCTCAATATGCTCAAGCTTTTGGCATGTCCATTTTGGTTTATGGGAGCGAGCATTCAACGCAAGAAGCAAGAAATTTAGGTTATCATTTTACGCATTCAAAAGATGAATTTTTTACACGTCCTGACATTATATCCATCCATTTACGTTTAAGTGATAAAACCAGAGAAATCATTCAATTAGATGATCTATTGAGCATGAAACCTCATGCTATTTTTGTCAACACAGCACGTTCAGCTTTGGTTGAAAAAGGAGCGATAGAAAAAATACTCAGTTTGGAAAATTCAACTTACTTTGCACTGGATGTTTATGACAGCGAGCCAGTATATGAGAGCAAATTATTGCAATCAGATAGAGTTCTTTGCACACCGCATCTGGGCTATGTGACTGAAGAAAGCTTTGAGAATTATTTTGAAAAAGCTTGCCAAAATATAGCTTCTTTTATAAAGAGCACTTAATGCTGGCTGAGCCAATGTTTGTAAAATTTATCTTATATCGCTAGCGTATCAAATTTGCACGACACATAATAGCTTATTTCCTTAAATTAAGCATATTCCTTAGCTTTCACATTAAGACCAATCGTATTGACAGATTTTTATGTAATCAGCATAAAATACCTAATTTATTGTTGCAAGCATTATTAAAAAAGGCTACTTTATTGGAATACAATTTAATTGGAGGGGGGCTGAGTGAGCAATAATAAATTTATAGAAAAAAATTATTATAGATTGGATTGTATTGCTTGTTGCCACTATCGCTCAAGCATCAGCCTGCTTCTTTGTTCAAGGGATTGGTCCTTTAGCTGAATTTTTTAAGAAGGATTTCTCGCTTAGTGACTCTCAAATATGTTTGCTGTCTTCAGCAGCGCAGTTCCTACCTATTATTGGATTACTTGTAGCTGGTGAATTACTAGACAAGTTTAACGAGCGCTATATTGTTGGCGTTGGCGCACTCGGCGTTTCTATCGCTCTTTTATTGGGAGCAATTGCAGAAAACTATATTTCCCTTTTGGTTTGTTTGCTCATTGTAGGGGGATTTTATAGTTCTGCTCAACCTGGTGGCGCTAAATCTGTTTCTGCATGGTTTCCACAATCGCAACGCGGATTTGCAATGGGAATAAGGCAAGCGGGGCTACCATTAGATGGGGCATTAGCTGGGATGGTTCTTCCTGCGAGTGCGCTTGTCTATGGCATACAAGGTGCGTTTTTGGTCGGTGCCATCGTTTCTTTTTTAGGGGATGTATCTTTATTATTTTTTATCACGCACCAGCAAAAGTTGTCGCTATCGTTCCAAAAAGCAAGGCAAAAGTTTCGTTCTATGCAAATGTAAAGTCTCGTCTTGCGATGTTAACTGCACCGCATATGAAGAATATTATTTTTTCAGGCGTTTCACTTGTGATCGTTCAATATGTTTTAACCATTTTTATAACGATTTATTTTTATAGAATCTATCAGCTGTCCTTAAATAAAAGTGCTTATTTGTTTTTTGTTTCACAGGCTTCTGGTGCCTTAGGAAAAATTATTTTAGCAGCGTGGAGTGATCATTGTAGAAAAGGACGATTTTTTCCTGTCTTGTTTTGCATGATTGCAGTCGTTTTTGGATTTTTAATATTAATTTTAGGCATGAGTGGATCCATAATTTATTTAACTATTTTATCTGCTTGGTTAGGTTTTTTTGGATTAGGATGGTATGGCCCTTGGGTTGCTTATATTGTAGACTCTTCGCCGAAAGAAAGCGTTGGATTTTCTCTGGGTTTAGCAATGTCTGTAAATCAAATCGCAATTATTACTGCTCCACCATTATTTGGATTAATCCAAGATTTTACAGACACTTATGTACTAACATGGCTAATTTTAATTATTGTTTTTTCACTTTTCTTAATAAAAAAGTAGGGAAATATAATTGGGGAGGAAATTATAGTAATAAATGAAAATACTTTTGAGTTGAGCAATGGCGAAAGAGACAAACTTTGGGAGGCTTTGGACCATGTTATTTATGATCCATACGGTGGTATTGAATATTCGGTTAAGCTAAAAAAAAATAGCATTTTCGCTGCTACCCCATAGAATATTGACAATTCTTATGAATCAAAAGATGTCTATTACCCCTAGAGCATATTTAATCTTTGAAAACCTTCCAATTGATAGACAAATTAATACGTCACCTAATCCTTATAATTTAGATGCGTCTTGTAAAAGTGGCTATATTAGCGAAAATTTAATTATGATGTTTTCTTTATTAATCGGAGAGCCTTATTCAATTAAATTTGAAGGCGAACATATAGTAAACAACCTAGTTCCTTTAGAGGATAATAAAAAAGATTATACAGGATTAGGATCTGAAGTTGAGTTAGATTTTCATATAGAAAATGCTGCACTAAAATTTATAAGAGGTTTAAATTTATCTCCTAAAGGGATCCTTTTATCTGGTGTTCGCAATGATGTTGATGGCCCGTTAACGAGAATATCTGATGCACGTCTCGCTTTAAAACTTTTAAATGAGGAGGATTTGAGGAGCTTAAGGGATAATTTATATATAATTAATGTTCCCTATAGATGGAGAAAAAATGGGGTAACCTCTACAAGTAAAGTACCCCTCGCTCAAGGGGACGGTGAATTCCCAGATATCAGCGCTGTTTTTTATCCAGACATGTTAGAGCCACAGTCAAAAAAAGCCAAGGAAGCTTTAGATCATTTTTATGAAGCTATTAAGGCTGTATCTTTTGGAATTGATGTACAACCAGGAAGATTATTATACATTGATAATAGAATGTCCCTACACTCTAGAGATAAATTTTTTGGATCATTTGATAGTTATAAAAATCCAATGCGATGGATTCAAAGAGTGTTTGTGTCTGCAGATTTATGGAATCATAGATATATAGAACAAATAAAAGAAAGAGTATTTGATTTTCAATGTTAATGTCCTGATAATGATATGATGTTGAGTATTATTCTGGTTTATATATATATTGATGATACATCTCATATGTATAAATTTCTCCCACATAATCAGGTGAGGTTACTACCTGATTATAAGCTATGGTGGCCAATTGATTTTCCATGGCTGTATTTGGTCTTTATTATTTCTGCCCTTCCTTCAGTCCGCTAGGGGGATTCTCCTATCAAGCCCTTGAAAGAGCGATTTGAAGTAATTTCATAATGCGAAACCAAAACATAGTGACAAACTTTTCTATTGTTTTCACAAGTATGACGGTTTGCATGGTTGCACCCTTCAAGCACAGTGGATTTTTTCTTGCACGATGGAATCTTTCATATATGAGACAACATAATTAATTTATAACAGATAATTCAATGTATTATCTAAAAAATGCAACGAGATAGCTATTAATGTGAACATATGAATTAAAAAAACAAACATCGCGTACAAATAAATTCAAACATAATTGGGCACACGACTTATAACATTTTTTAGATGAACAAATAATAATACACCCCATGTCTTTAAACACAGAATGAAAATCATAAAATGAGCTCTAAGGATAATAGAAACTCTCCACAAAGAAGAGAAAGAGATGAAGACTCCAAAGACTTCATCATCACCATCCTTCACTATTTTATTAATATATTCATTTTATACAAGAATCTTTCCCTCAGAAGAAATAGCATTTGCAATAGCTTCTTCGCTTGCCTCATCGGGTAATAACATCTCATTATGAGCACATCCCGATGGGATCATAGGAAAACAGTTTTCTAAATGATAAACACGACAATCAAAAAGAACAGGCTTATCACAATCAATCATCTGCTGAATTTTATCATCAAGTTCATCGGGTTTTGAACAATGAATTCCCACGGCTCCATAAGCTTGTGCCAATTTCACAAAGTCAGGCATAGATTCCGTATAAGAATGAGAAAGACGATTACCATGCAGCAATTGCTGCCACTGGCGGACCATTCCCATATACTGATTATTTAAAATGAAAATTTTCACCGGTGTGTCATGCTGAATAGCTGTTGCAAGCTCTTGAATATTCATCTGAATGGAGGCATCACCAGAAATACACACAACAAGCGCATCAGGATGCGCTATTTGAACACCTATAGCAGCAGGTAAACCATACCCCATCGTTCCAAGACCACCAGAAGTCATCCAATGTTTTGGTTCATCAAAATGATAATACTGCGCTGCCCACATCTGATGCTGCCCGACATCCGTTGTGATATAAGCGTTCGCATCTTTGGTAAGAGCATACAGCCGTTCAAGAGCATATTGCGGCATAATGACATCTTTTTTCTCCGCATATGCCAATGAATTACGAGCTTTCCAACGGTTAATTTGCGTCCACCACGCCTCACGGACTTCACTGTTAAACGCTGGTTGCTGTATCTTTAAGAGTTGCGTCATATCTCCTAAAACACAAGCCACATCACCAATAATTGGAACTTTTGCTTTTACAATTTTATTGATAGAAGAAGGGTCAATATCAATATGAATAATACGCGCATGAGGTGCAAATGCATCAAGGCGCCCCGTGATACGATCATCAAATCGTGCTCCAACAGCTAACATGACATCACAATCATGCATGGCCATATTAGCCTCATAGGTTCCATGCATTCCAAGCATTCCAAGCCAATTTTTACCGGAAGCAGGATAAGCACCAAGTCCCATTAATGTTGAAGTAATCGGAAAATCCCCCAATTGAACCAAATTACGTAAAAGCTGTATAGCTTTCATCCCCGATGAAATAACACCACCACCAGAATAAATAATAGGGCGTTTTGCCTCAACTAAAAGAGAAACGGCAGATACAATAGCCTTAGTATTCCCTTTCATCGATGGAAAAGAATGTAAAGACTCCTGAACTTGAGGTGCTCTATAAAATCCTGAAGCAAATTGAACATCCTTAGGAATATCAATCAAAACCGGCCCAGGACGACCTGATTGAGCAAGAAAAAAAGCTTCATGAATAATAGCCGCAAGATCATTGACATTTTTAACCAGCCAATTACGCTTCGTACAAGGCTTTGTAATTCCAACTGTATCAGCCTCTTGAAAAGCATTTGTTCCAATCACCGTTGTTGACACTTGCCCAGAAAAACAAATAAGAGGTATCGAATCCATAAGAGCATCTTGCAAAGGTGTAACAGCATTCGTTGCCCCTGGACCAGAAGTCACAAGCATAACCCCTACCTTCCCTGTGCTGCGTGCATAGCCTTCAGCCGCATGCCCTGCGGCTTGTTCATGGCGCACCAAAATATGCTGGAGTGTATCTTGGTGATAAAGAACATCAAAAATAGGCAAAACAGCCCCACCAGGATAACCAAAAATATGTTCAACGCCTTGATCTATAAGAGCTTGAACCACTATTTCAGCGCCCGACATTATTTTTCCATCTGCACTCTCTTGCTTTCTTGGATCATTTCTCATTTTTCCCACTCACCTACTTTATAGGACAATAAAAAAGCCCCTAACGGAGCCCATAAAAAAAGCCCCCAAAGGAGCCCATTACACAACACATACTGTATGATTACCCCCCATTATTCCAACGTATAAAATATATAAAAAATTCCTTTTAGAAAGATTTCTAATTCCATTGATACCATTCGTCAATAAAAAATTATATTTTCTAAAAAATTTCTTTTTCACGAATTATCTTTTATCTTTCGATAAGTTTCTTTGCAAAGCTCTAACTCTTTTATCAAAAAGTAAGCACCCATTCTTCATCAAATTGATTACGAAACCATGTCATTTGTCTTTTTGCATATCTCCTCGTTTGTATTTTTACCGCTTCAAGAGCATTCTCAAAGCTTCTATATCCATCCAAATAAGCCATAAACTCAGGTATACCAATAGCCTTCATTGCTGGTAAAGAAGGGGAAAGTTTAAGTTTTTTCATAGCCACCACTTCTTCTAAAGCTCCTCTTTCAATCATAGAATCCAAGCGTTTATGAATACGTTCATAAAGCAGAGGACGTGGTGGCATGAGAAGAATTTTTTTGGTCAAATTCGGCGCAATAATAGGTATTGTTTTTTGTTTCTGCCACCAACTGAGCGTCTTACCGGTTGCATCATAAACTTCCAAAGCACGGACAATACGCTGTCTATCGTGCGAAGAAATTTTTTCAGCAACAACAGCATCAATCTGCAACAATTGGCGATAAAGACTTTCAGGTCCCTCTTTATCAAGCAGCAAACGCCACTTCTGCCGCACAACATTTGGAACATGAGGGATTTCCGAAATCCCCTCTAAAAGAGCACGAAAATAAAGTCCTGTCCCACCAACAAAAATAACTGATCTTAAAGAAAAAGTAGCCAATAGCTTCTCGACATCACACAACCATTGCCCTACTGAATAATTCAAAGTAGGACTCACATGACCATAAAGATAATGGGGAACAATCGCGGTATCAGCCTCCCCCGGCCGTGCCGTTAAAATATTTAAAACATCATAAACCTGCATTGAATCAGTATTAACAATGAGAGCATTCTTTTCTTGAGCCATTTGCAAGGCAAATTCTGACTTCCCACTTGCCGTTGGCCCCGCTATTAATGTAACTGTTCTCTGTGTCATGAATAGCAATTTCTCCCAATCAATAACTTATTGCAACATGCAGACACCACCAAAGCCCCCTATGAAATTTATAAAAAATGGGCTTAATAACAACACCAAAGGAATTTCCAAGCATTTTTGCTATCATAGTTCAATAGTAAACTACAGTCATAATCATTCTGTCCGTTAGTCCATTAAAAACAAATATATTCTTTGTCATCATTTATGAAAATAATACTGAGCTTAACCTATACAATCAAACAGCTTTATTTTTTCCTATAAAAACAGTATACTAATCTGATTTATAATAGGAGATTCAGAAATTGTCTTCTTCAGGCTCTCTTTTTTATAACTATTTCTTCATCCATCACCAAGAAAGGTGTAAATATATATATATAACTAATTTAGTCTAATATGATTTTTCTCTAAGATAGTTTTTTTCAAACTGAAGTGAAAAAAAACGTTCTCCATAGCACATAAAGTACAATCACAAAGGACTAAAAGTCTCACTAAATAAAACATTATTTATAATAATAATTGACTTAAACACAAAACATAGATCTCTTATGCAGCATTTCAAAGTCTAGGCTGTTGCAAGATTGGAAACTAGCAAATCTATGATGATACTAACTTTTACTTTTATTTAACGTAGAAACAGAGCTGCCCAATGGATTTTATATTGCACACCCCATGCTCTCTATCGTGAAATGAGCTTGAGAAACATTGGACATCACATGCCTGACTTGCAAAATATCCCATTACTAAGGCTGATAAAAAACAAAAAAATAATTTTTAAGGATCAATCCATTAGGAGCGTTACGAACCGTAACTCTCCATCTGGACGCGCTACAATAAATAGAGCATTTTTGCGTCCAGCTTCACGTAATTTATGAATACGTTTTTTAGCCTCATCAATTGTTGTGATAGAACTCTGATTGATATCAACAATCACTTCACCAACGCGAATACGCTTTTTATCCGCTGCACTATTTTGTGCAACAGCTGTCACCACTAATCCTCGAAGTTTATCTGAAATTGAATAACGATGACGCAAATCCTCTGTCAGTTCAGATAACGTCATTCCCATAAATTGCATTGTCACGTTTTTCGACAGATCTTGATTTTTTTTATCAGTAACTTCTTCTGTATCTTCATTTGGATCTGTTTCAATCAAACGTCCAAGCTTAACTTTTACTGTTTCTTCTTGCCCATTGCGTAAAATAGTAACGTCCACCACTTTTCCTTCTGAACTTTCTGCAACTAAACGCGGCAAATCACGTGCATGCTTAATTTTGGAATTACCAAAGGAAAGAATAACATCTCCAGTTTGTAACTGGCTATTATCTACATTATTTTCTTCCATTTGTTCTATTTTACCAGCCACCAATGCTCCCACAGCATTTTCCAATTTTAAACTTTTTGCAATATCCTCTGTTACCGGCTGAATACGAATAGCCAACCAACCACGCCTTATTTCTCCAAAATCACGCAATTGATTAATAACAGAAAGAGCCATATCCGATGGAATAGCAAATCCAATACCAATAGATCCTCCCGAAGGTGAAACAATTGCTGTATTAATGCCAATGACTTCACCATTTCTATCAAATAACGGACCACCAGAATTGCCCCGATTAATTGCTGCATCTGTTTGAATAAAATTATCATAGGGACCAGCATTAAGATCACGGTTACGTGCAGAAATAATACCAACCGTCACACTTCCACCAAAACCATAAGGATTACCAATAGCCATAACCCAGTCACCAATACGTGCTTTTTCTGAGTCACCAAAACGCACAGCTTTTAATTTTTTACTTCCTGCATCGACTTGAAGCAACGCCAAATCAGTTTTGCTATCCTTTCCAAGAAGCATTGCCTTTAGTTTTGTACCATCCGTAAAATTAACTTCAATATCATCAGCATCTACAATAACATGATAATTTGTAACAATAATCCCTTTTTGCGCATCAATCACAAAACCAGACCCTAAAGAACGCACCTTTTGAAATTGACTATCTTTTTGACCATCCTTGGGTGTAAAAAAATCACTAAAATATTCCTCCAGCAATGAATCTTTTGGGATAACGGGTACCGAGGTGTTTGCATCCTGTTCTGTTCCTTCAACAGTCTGCGCCGTAGAAATATTCACAACTGTTTCCAAAAGCTCAGAAGCTAAATCAGGAATAGAAAGCAATGCCTTGCTTGTCTCGGCTCCCCAAGACAAACTCTCTGATCCTGATAGAAACAAAGTCACACAAAAAACAACTCTTGTGATAAAAAACTTTAAAAACGTATTTTTACTCACGACACTTCTATCCATGACATGCCTTTAATCAAAGATGCAAAGAGCCCCACTAAATTTATCTACGTAAAACCAGCACGGCTCGATACTCTCTAGCACTTTTACCATAAAAAAATGGTCACAGATCATTCTTTTCATGCAAAATCTCGTATCTGCAATCCATTATTTTATCTATTCTCTCCCGATTTTGGATCAGTTTTACTGAGGCCAGTATTCATTGTTGGTAAGAATGCTTTATTTGCCTGCAGCGGATTACGAAAATAGAAAAAGAAATCCTCATTTGGAGAAATCACCATCGGTGTTTTTTCTAAATTCTTGTATTGTTCCATCGCCAACCAAAAATCGTAAAAAGACGGATTAGCCTCCCTCGCATTCAATAAAAGACGAATACTTTCAGCTTGACCTTCACCACGGGTAATTTCAGCATCACGCTTTGCAGCTGCTACAATTTCTTCATATTCACGATTAGCTTCTGCCACAATACGATCTCGCTCCTGCTGACCACGAGCCCGGATATTTTCCGCAGCAGCTTCACGTTCAGCTGCCATTTGCCGATAAACATCTTCTGAAACAGCATCTGTCAAATCGGTTTTACGAATACGCACATCAACAATGGTAATACCCAACGAACCTGCATCTACAGAAAACTGCTTCTGTACTTCAGCCATCATCGCGCCTCGTTCATCCGATAAGGCTGCTTTAAATTCTCGCTTACCATAAACAGCACGCAAAGCGTCAATAAACCGTGGTGCAAGGTTTTCACGTGCCGCAATTTGTGGACGCCCAGAAGCAATGCGCTGTAAAAACAACTTAGGATCTGTAATACGGTAAATAAAAAACGCATCCACCTCATAATACGCACCACCACGAACCTGTACAGATTGTGTAGGAACATCGTAACGCAATAACCGATTATCAACAATGATCATCTTATCGATAAAGGGCGCCTTGAAATAGATTCCAGGATTAGATTCTACCTGAACAATTTGTCCAAAACGCTTAATTGCTACCTGTTGACGAGGATAGACAATAAAAACGGACATCCACAAAATCATCAAAACAAATACTATAGCACTAAAAACAAACAAAAAGCGAGATTGCTGCATAATTAATCTCCTCCAGAAATACGAGAATCTAAGAGTAACGCAGGACGCGCTGATGTTGCCTTTACTTTTTCCGATGACTTGCTACGCAACAATTCGTTCAAAGGCAAATAAGGCATCGCTGGAGAATTTGCCTGATCAAGAACCAGCTTATTTGGTGAAGAAAGAATCCGCCCCATCGTCTCCATATAGAGACGGTAGCGAGCAGCTTCTGGTGAAATCGCAGCCTCTCGAGCTATCGCCTGAAAACGTTCAGCACGCCCTGTTGCCTCTTCAACCATTTGTGCCTTTTCACCTTTTGCGATTTCCCGTGTGCGTGAAGCTTCACCATTTGCTAAACCAATTTTCGTAAAACGCACACGATTCCCCTCTTCAATCATTCTTCCACGTTCCTGCTCCGCCTGCTGAACAGAATTAAACGCAGCAGCAACCTTTGTCGGAGGAGCAGCTTCACTGATAGAAACACGGCTTATTTCGACACCAAGTTGATATTTATCCACAGTCAACTGGATAATCTTTCTAACGTCATTAGCAACTTCTTCTTTCTTGTCACGTAAAACATCATCAACCGGCCGCGAACCAATGACCTCACGCATTGCACTCTCAGCAACTTGGCGGACAGTTCCCTCTTGATCATTCACATTGAATAAAAACTGACTAGGGTATGAAATCCGATAATAAACGGAAAAATTAACATTAACGATATTTTGATCACTCGAAAGCATTAAACCATCACTTTGTTGCGCCTGACCGGGCTTCCCACCAATCGCGATTGTTTTTTCCGTTAAAGGTACTTTCATATAGGTCTCAATTGGCCAAAAATGAAAATGCAACCCATCACCAATAATGCCTTCTTTAGGGATGCCAAAGCGCAACTCTACCGCTTGTTCATTTTGCTGAACAATATAAATTGACTGGTATAGCCAAAAAAACACAATAAGCAGAAAGAATAAAACAGAAAGACTACTTCTCCCGAATTGTTTAAACTGATCCTGCCCTTTGCGCAAAATTTCATTAAGATTAGGACCATTTTCGCCACCATTACCGCCACCAGAACCAAAGAGATTCTTAGCTGGTGTTTTTTTGTCACCACTGTTTTTATCGCCACTCCACGGGCCACCACCATTTTGATTTGTCCAGGGCATTATCACCTCTTTAACTGATTACCACTACTCGAACACCAACCATTTGCTTGATCTTATAGGGTGTCTCTTACCTCATTACAATACAACTGATAAACCCTTCCACTTCATATTACAAAAAATTATTTCCGCTCATAAACAACAAAACGTGTCGGATGACTATCTTTATCCCCTTTTGGAATATCTTGTGTTTGCACAATAGTCCACTTTTCTTTATCAAAAACAGGAAAAAAACTATCACCTTCTATAGAAGCTAAAACTTCTGTAAGGAATATTTTATCAGCCATATGCAACCCTTGTTGAAAAATTTCACCCCCACCAATAATAAAAATTTCCTCTACATCATTTTGAGAAGCAACATTTGTTGCAAGAGAACAAGCTCGCGATAAAGAGTGAGCAACAACAGCCCCTTCAGCACAAAAGGTACAATCACGCGTAATGACGATATTTGTACGCTCTGGTAAAGGTCTCCCAATAGAATCCCAAGTTTTTCTTCCCATAATAATGGGCTTACGCAACGTCAAAGCTTTAAAGCGTTGTAAATCCGTCGATAAATGCCACGGCATTGCACCTTCACGACCGATAACACCATTTTCTGCAACAGCAGCAATTAAACAAATGGAAATCGTCATATTGCTACCGGCGCTTTAATATGGGGTTGTGCTTCATAATTAAGCAACTCAAAATCCTCAAATTGAAAAGAAAAAAGATCTGTTACCGCTGGATTTATGCGCATACATGGCAAAGCATTTGGTATACGAGACAATTGATATTTTGCCTGTTCAAAATGATTAGAATAAAGATGAGCATCTCCCAGAGTATGAATAAAATCGCCTATTTTAAGACCGCTTACTTGCGCAATCATCATCGTTAGCAATGCGTAGGATGCAATATTGAATGGAACACCTAAGAAAATATCCGCCGAACGCTGATAAAGTTGACAAGATAATTTCCCCTCCGCAATGTAAAATTGAAAAAGACAATGACACGGAGGCAACGCCATTTCCTCTATTAATGCAGGATTCCAAGCTGACACAATCAAGCGACGAGAATCTGGCGTTTCCTTAATCATCGTTAAAAGATTGTTAATTTGATCAATATGGCGTCCATCAGGAGCAGGCCAAGAACGCCACTGATAACCATAAACAGGACCAAGATTTCCCTTTTCATCAGCCCACTCGTCCCAAATTGACACACCGTGCTCTTTCAACCAAGCGATATTTGTATCACCTTTAAGAAACCACAAAAGTTCATAAATAATTGAACGTAAGTGTAGTTTCTTTGTTGTCAACAACGGAAATCCTGCTTGTAAATCAAAGCGCATCTGATACCCAAAAATAGATCGCGTTCCAACACCCGTTCGATCTGTCCGATCAATACCCTGATTTAAAACATGAGATAAAAGAGCAAGATATGATTTCATAGGGCTATTATGTCCGATTCTTCTCATTATAGAAAATAAAAACTGTAAAATCCGTACAAAGATAATTCAAATCTTTTTCCAAAAACATCTTACACAAGAAATTATCATGATCTGACTAAATTTTTGATGCAAAAGATAAAATACTATAGACAGCTTCTAAAAAAATGACATAAATGAACAAAGATGGATGAACATGAAATAAAGGGATCGACTATGGAAAAACAAGAAGCTTTAAAACCACATGATACAAGAAAACGTATCTGGGCTATCGTGTCCAGTGCATCAGGTAATCTAGTAGAATGGTATGACTTTTATGTTTATTCCTTTACATCTATTTATTTTGCATCACAATTCTTTCCCTCAGATGGCAATGACGTTACGCAACTTTTAAAAGCGGCGGGTGTTTTTGCTATTGGTTTTCTTATGCGCCCAATCGGCGGATGGCTTTTTGGCTTCATTGCCGATCGTTATGGACGCAAACGCTCAATGCTTATCTCTGTTTTTATGATGTGTGGTGGTTCGTTCTTAATCGCCCTACTTCCTACCTATGAAACCATTGGAGTGGCAGCAGGAATTCTTTTACTTTTACTCAGAATGCTTCAGGGGCTTTCTGTCGGTGGTGAATATGGTACAACAGCAACTTATATGAGCGAAATCGCCCTCAAAAATCGCCGAGGATTTTTTAGCTCTTTCCAATATACCACACTGATTGGTGGTCAACTTCTAGCCAGTCTCGTTATATTCATTTTAGCGCTTTATCTCACCGAAGATCAGCTAAAAGCGTGGGGCTGGCGTATTCCATTTGCCATTGGTGGATGTGGCGCAATTGTTGCGATTTATCTACGCCGCACACTCCATGAGACAACGACCAAAGAAAGTCGTTCTAGTGCACAAGCTGGTAGTATTAGGGGACTTCTGAGCAACCACCGAAAAGCTTTCTTTCTGGTTATTGGCTTTACAGCTGGAGGATCGCTCACATTCTACACCTATACGACTTACATGCAGAAATATCTGATCACAACCACTGGCTTTGATAAACATACAGCCACAACAATCATGACAGCTGCACTCTTTGTTTTCATGTTACTCCAACCCCTCTTTGGTGCTCTTGCAGATAAAATTGGAACAAGAACTTCACTCCTTATTTGGAGTGTCTTATCTATTATCTTTACCATTCCTGGACTTAATATGATTGGTAGTACTGATAGTACATGGATTGCTTTATCAGTCATTACTGGAATGCTCTGCATTATGAGCTTTTATACATCTATCTCTGGCATTGTAAAATCAGAAATGTTTCCCGCTTCAGTACGAGCAATAGGAGTTGGGCTCTCTTATGCTATTGCCAACGCACTGTTTGGCGGTTCTGCTGAATATGTTGCGCTTGGATTAAAAGATCTTGGATATGAATCTGTCTTCTATTTTTATATAACCGGCATGATGATTATTGCATTCATCGCTGTTCTCTTAATGCCAGATGCTCGCAAAAAAGGGTATTTACAAGGAGACGATATTCATTAACCTTTAATGTTAAAAAACAAGGATTTTAACAAAAAAGCCCAGTATTCTGGGCTTTTTTATATTCTTTCCGATAGAAGTTTAAAGCTCACAATTTTTTATCCCTTCAAACACTCTAAAGAAGCAATATTCCCTCCTGCACACGCCGCTTATAAAAATAAATGGCTTCATATTATTATGTAATAAATACTTCTTTTGCTGAATTTAATTCACTAAAGATAAAAAACGTTTGATTTATTTTAATATTCCTATTCCCACTCAAAGTCGAAGAAAAGTGATTAGCTTTCAAGAAATTTTATCAATAATAAAGATTACACTCATGATTTTGTTTAATACGTTCTTAATGGTACCCCTCATGCAACACAAATCCTTTCATGAAAAATAGAAAATACCATTATATTATGAATTCACACACTTTTTTGAGAAACATTTCTCAATGCACCCAACTCCATTTCACAACGGCACCCGTGAATGACATAACGTAAAAGCCCCGTAAAGTATAAACATGGGCACTACTCTCTTTACAATTAATAAAAGTGCAAGCCGCTATCATTATACTATTGACGAACTCTTAATATTGTACTCCCCCTTAACACTTAAGATCATTCCTAAAAAGTATTTTAACTGATACACCAACCTCGCATGCAATAGTCAATAACATCATTTTACGAAACAACATCAAGCATATAAACTAAAGAGTATCATATCTTCATAAACACTCTGCATATACAAATAATTCACAATCAAACAAAAAATAATATTTCCTTAAGGATAGTAAAAAGCTCATGATTTACGCAATATAACAACACCATAAGCCCAAAACACCACTGATAGCTCTAGAAAAAATCTTTATGTTTCCCTGAAAAATTATCATGATACAATGGCGTTTTTATAATGCACATCGTAAATAGCTTTAAAAAGAAGAAAAGTTATAAATCTAAAAGGGGAGTACTTCATGAATAATCAAACAACTTTAGATCCACATGATACAAGGAAACGTATTTTTGCTATCATATCCAGCGCATCAGGAAATCTGGTAGAATGGTACGACTTTTATGCTTACTCCTTTGCATCAGTTTATTTTGCATCACAATTTTTTCCTGAAGATGAAGATATTGTTACACAACTGTTAAAAACGGCAGGAATCTTTTTTATTGGCTTTCTTATGCGTCCAATTGGGGCATGGCTCTTTGGATACATTGCGGATCGTTATGGACGTAAACGCTCAATGCTTATTTCTGTTTTTATGATGTGTGGTGGCTCTTTTCTCATTGCCATACTTCCCACTTATAAAACCTTGGGAATAACAGCAGCATTTCTTCTCCTTTTAGTCCGTATGTTTCAAGGACTTTCCGTTGGCGGTGAATATGGTACAGCAGCAACTTATATGAGCGAAGTTGCACCGAAAAATCGTCGCGGGCTCTTTGCTTCTTTTCAATATGCAACAACGATCTCAGGTCAACTTCTCGCAAGTTTTATAATATTTATTTTAGCCCTTTACCTTACTGAAGATCAGTTAAAAGCGTGGGGATGGCGTATTCCTTTTGTCATTGGTGGCTTTGGAGCAATCGTTGCAATTTATCTGCGTAGTTTGCTCCATGAAACAACAACCCACAAAAGCCGCTCTGAAAAACATGCTGGTAGTCTTCGAGAACTTTTTCGCAATCATAAAAAAGCTTTCTTTTTGGTTGTTGGCTTTACAGCTGGTGGATCACTCACATTTTATACATACACCACTTATATGCAAAAATATCTGATCACAACCACGGGCTTTGATAAACAAACCGCAACAACAATAATGACTGCCGCCCTCTTTATTTTTGTGCTACTCCAACCCCTTTTTGGTTCCCTAGCCGATAAAATTGGAGCAAGAGCTTCACTCATTAGTTGGGGAGCATTATCCATTATCTGCACCATTCCTGTACTTAAAATGATCGGTAATGCCCATAATCCATGGACAGCACTCTTAATTATTATTGGAATACTCTGTGTTATGAGTTTTTATACGTCCATTGCTGGTATCATAAAAGCAGAATTGTTCCCTGCTTCAATCCGAGCAATTGGTGTTGGATTTGCTTTTGCCATTGGCAACGCACTCTTTGGCGGTTCTGCTGAATATGTAGCGCTTGGATTAAAAAATATGGGATACGAATCTGTTTTCTTTTTTTACATCGTTGGTATGATGGTCATTGCACTCATCTCCATTCTTCTTATGCCCGATATAGATAAAGGAGGATATCTCGATAAAGACGATAGACTTCATTAAACTTATTTTCTGGATAAAAAAAGCCCAAGAAATTGGGCTTTTTTTGATCTCCTCTCCACCCTAGTAAAGAACGAAAAGCCCGCCCCGCATTCGTCTTACAAACAACTCAGTTTCTCTTAAATTATCTATAGTTACTGCTCTCTTTATGTAATTTACTTGATAAGATTCTATGGGCAGCCCTACCCTAAATATTTATCACGATATCTAAAAAACACCTCATACGGAAAACCTTATCTGAGGCTTACATCACCCTCCTAAATGATGATGTGTTATGATACAATAAGACAAGTAAGGACACAAAATCCCCTTTTACATTACTTAAGCTTTTTGAAATATTTTCAGTTTTGGGGCTTTCTGCTCATAAAGACCATCTCTTCTATGATCTTCCGGTATGATTCCAATAATTGCATTCTTCTCATAAAGTTTAAAGGTATCTTGATCTACTTTTCAATGTTTTCTCCCTTTAAATGCAATATGATAACTTTTTATTCTACAACACAAGTAAAAATCTTAAAACGAATGACAACATAACTCTAATAGATCATCTTAAAGAGTTTCCCTAAGAAATTGTTATAATACAATTGAATTTTTCTGGAAATCATAAACAATTATGTTTAGAAAACATGAACTATAAATCCAAAAGGGGAACAATTCATGAAAAATGAAACAACTTCAGCATCACAGGATGCAAGAAAACGTGTTTTTGCTATTATAGCAAGCGCATCAGGAAATCTCGTAGAATGGTATGATTTTTACGTTTACTCATTTGCATCAATTTATTTTGCATCACAATTCTTTCCCTCCAATGGTGATACGATTACGCCACTGTTAAAAACCGCGGGTGTGTTTTTTATTGGCTTTCTTATGCGCCCTATTGGAGCTTGGTTTTTAGGGTTTGTCGCCGATCGTTATGGACGTAAACGCTCGATGCTTATATCCATTTTTATGATGTGTGGTGGCTCTTTTTTCATCGCCATACTTCCCACCTATGAAACCTTAGGAATAACATCAGCAATCCTTTTACTTTTAGCTCGGATGATGCAAGGACTTTCAGCAGGTGGTGAATATGGTACAGCAGCCACTTATATGAGCGAAGTTGCCCTCAAAAAACATCGTGGGCTTTTTGCTTCTTTCCAATCTGCCACCCTTATTACAGGTCAACTTCTTGCCAGCTTCATTATATTTATTCTAGCATCTTATCTCTCTGAAGATCAGTTAAAAGCATGGGGATGGCGCATTCCTTTTGTAATTGGTGGATTCGGGGCAGTGATTGCGATTTATCTGCGCCGTTCTCTCCACGAAACAACCACGAAAGAAAGCCGCTCTCACAAACACTCTGGCAGTCTTAAGGAACTACTCACCAAGCATACAAAAGCCGTTGTCGTAATTGCATGCTTTGCATCAGGAGGATCACTCACATTTTACACCTTTACGACTTATATGCAAAAATATCTGATCACAACCACCGGCTTTGATAAACATACCGCAACAACGATTATGACAGCTGTACTATTTATTTTCATCCTATTCCAACCCATAGCTGGTATCATAGCCGATAAAATTGGAACAAAAACTTTACTTATCATTTGGAGTATACTCTCTGTCATCTTTACATTTCCTGGACTCTGGATAATCGGTAATACGCATAATATATGGATTGCCTTTTCCGTCATTATTGGCTTGCTCTTCATTATGAGCATGTATACATCCATCTCTGGTGTCGTAAAATCAGCAATGTTTCCCTCTTCAATACGCGCATTAGGCGTTAGCATCTCTCATGCCATTGGTAACGCCTTATTTGGTGGTTCTGCTGAATACGTTGCGCTTGGATTAAAAAAGTACGGTCATGAATCACTCTTTTATTTTTATATAACCGTCGTGATGATCATGGCATTCATTGCTCTTCTTTTTGTCCCAAGTATGCATAAAGGAGGCTACCTCCAAGAGGATGAAAAACATTAATCCTTTTTATCAACGAAAAAGCCCAAGAAATTGGGCTTTTTTTTATCATTATCACAAATTTAATATTGTTTAAATTTTATGAAGTGCATTAAGTTGCTTAGCAACTAGATAATAAAAAGTCATACGACTTTTTCTACGCTCTCCAGACATCATCTCAGCCACTTTTGAAACAGCCATTTTAGCACTCTTCTCATCAGCTTCTAAAACATCTTGAACCCATTTTTCAACACGTTCTAACTCTTTTGGATCCGACGTAGCAACAAGCGCTGCATCCTGCTTTTTCATCACCAAAGCTAAACGACGGCTAAGTCGTTCTACTGCTGCTTCATCGGGATTTGAATCATATAGTTTAATATCTGCTAAATTATTTGTCATTTTGCATCATCTCCTCTCCAAAAATGAGCGGACTATACTTTACAGCCGCACCATATAGCTCCATAAATAATTAGAGGATTAAAAATATTAACAACCCCCCCCTTTTCCTAAGACTGTTCTTCATCTATATTTAGAGGGCTGGTTTACCAGCTATGGTAATAAATAGACGATGAAATAAACCTATTGGACCCGGGGGCGGTACCCGGCGCCTCCACCAAAATATAAGAAACCAAAGTTATATTTTGGTGGGGGCGAAATAGGATCGACAAGGGTGTAAAGATCGCTCTTTTACTCGGCATTGTACCACCGTTATCGGGCTAAATGAGTAGTTGCAAATGACAACTATGCGGAAGCACGTCTCGCCGCTTAAGGTGGTGTGAATGTTTCAATTTGAGCCTTAAACCGTCGCAGGTTTAAGCGGGGTTCGGAGGCACCTGGCAACAGAAGCCTTCACTTTTTTAAATGTTGTTGATTGATCTTTCAGACATTATCAGACATTATTTACCATAGAGTTTCGTATTTATTCGATTTATTGAGGTGCATCGTAGAAAAAATCTGCTAATTTAAAATATATTCTATCACACAATATCAATACGCCCCATTCTGCTACGTGAAATAAAAGGAATAAACTTCGATGGTTAAAGATCAAATCCGTTACGATATTCTCGTTCAGGATGCGCTTCGTGGAGTTATCCGTAAAGTTTTATCGGAAGTTGCCAAAGCTGGTCTTCCGGGAAATCATCATTTTTTTATAACTTTTTTGACAAATGCCCCAGGCGTTAAAATTTCTCCTCGGCTAAAAAATCGCTATCCCGAGCAAATGACAATCGTCTTACAACATCAATTTAGAGATCTCAGTGTTTCAGAAACAGCTTTCGAAGTAACTCTCTCTTTCAGGGAAATAACCGAAAAGCTCGTGATTCCTTTTACTTCCATTCAGGTCTTTTACGATCCTGTAGCAGCATTTGAAGCAGCATTTGATCTGCCCTCAAATCTGACCTCTGGAGAAAGTGAAAATTCAAAAAATACCTCAACTACGCCCATTACTTTATCAAACAAACAAAAAAAAGAAAATACGCTTACAAAAGAACAAAATCTCAGTACAAATAAAGAACCTTCAAATAACGATGCAAAACAAAGTCAAAGTGCTGACGTTGTCTCTTTAGATTCCTTTCGGAAAAAATAATTTTTCTCATGACTGAATTGATTAATCTTCGCCAATTTCGAAAACAAAAAAAACGTACAGAAAAATCTCTTTGTGCTGAGCAAAATCGTTATCGTTTTGGACGAACAAAAACTGAAAAAAATTTTGAGCAGCAAAAATCTTTAAAAATGCAAAAATTTCTTGATCAAAATCGTTTACGAAACGACGAATAAAGGTGGAAAAATGCACGAAAATAATTCTATCGATTGGTCAAAAGTCATTCCACGAAAGATATCTGTTCGCGTTGATGGACACGCAACAAGCGTCTCTTTAGAACCACCATTTTTAGATATTCTAAAAGATATAGCCCGCAAAAAAGGACAATCTTTAGCCTTTATTATCACCGATATTGATAGCAAAAGACCACAACAAGTAAATCTTTCGGCTTCGTTACGCGTTTATGCCCTTCAAAGCGTTCTCACCCAACGCCTTTAATGTTTGTGCTTATTTTTTTACGTTCTCTTTCTGTCTGTTCAACTGAAACTGTTGTGACTTTTTAAGAGAAGTTTTTTTAATCTAGAACTTCAATAAAAAAAAGACTACAAAAGAGAGATAATGAGTAATTTTTCTGATCACACCATACCTTTCTTTGAAGAAGATTCCCCTCCAGACCATGATAAGAAGAGCTCTGTTTTTTTCTCCCATACTCTAAAAGAACAAAAATCATATAACACAGATTATTTAGAACAACTCAATCCAGAACAGCAACAAGCTGTTATGAATACTGAGGGACCTCTTTTAGTTCTTGCAGGTGCTGGTACAGGAAAAACGCGCGTTTTAACAACCCGTATTTCTCACATTTTACGCTCTAGACTTGCCTCTCCTCAGCAAATACTTGCTGTCACTTTCACCAACAAAGCAGCACGTGAAATGAAAATACGTATTGGTGAACTTATTGGAGAAGTTGTTGAAGGTATGCCTTGGCTTGGAACCTTTCATTCCACTGGAGCTAAAATTTTACGCCGTCACGCAGAGCTTGTTGATTTAAAAAGAAACTTTACAATTCTCGATAGCGATGATGTTCTTCGACTTTTAAAACAACTTATTCAAGCTGAAGGATTAGACGATAAGCGTTGGCCCGCACGAAACCTTGCCATGATGATTGATTCTTGGAAAAATCAAGGACTTTCACCAACACATATCTCAAAAAGTGATGCTCATTCCTTTGGCAACGGCATGGGACGTGAACTTTATCACAGTTATCAAAATCGATTAAAAGATCTTAATGCTTGTGATTTTGGTGACCTTCTACTTCATTCTATCTCTATCTTCCAACATAATCCAGATATTCTTCGCGAATATCATTCTCAATTTCGTTATATTCTTGTCGATGAATATCAAGATACAAATACAGCACAATATCTTTGGCTTCGCCTTTTATCCCAACATCCTCAAGGTCAACATGTTAATCTTTGTTGTGTTGGTGATGATGATCAATCCATTTATGGATGGCGTGGTGCAAAAGTCGAAAATATATTACGTTTTGAAAAAGATTTTCCTTCTGCTAAAATTATTCGTCTAGAACGCAATTATCGCTCAACATCTCATATTCTTAAAACCGCCTCCCATCTCATTGCTCATAATGAAGAAAGACTGGGAAAAGTCCTTTTTTCTTCTCAAATAAAGAGTGAGGAAGAAAAGGTAAAAATTCATTCAGCATGGGATTCGGCAGAAGAAGCACGAGCAATCGGAGAAGAAATCGAACGCGCACAACAAACCGGTCATGCATTAAATCATATGGCTATATTGGTACGCGCATCATTTCAAATGCGTGAATTTGAAGATCGTTTTGTAACACTTGGCCTTAATTATCGCGTCATTGGTGGTCCTCGTTTTTATGAGCGAATGGAAATACGTGATGCCATGGCTTATTTACGCGTTATTGTCCAACCTACTGATGATTTAGCTTTTGAGCGTGTTATTAATACACCAAAACGCGGCATAGGAGATGCAACCCTGCGCATTCTTTATGAGAGTGCACGTGCACGTGCTGTTCCTCTCTTTTCTGCTGCCGCTGACATCATTGAAACAGATGAATTAAAGCCTAAGGCACGCAGTGCGTTACGAAGCCTTATTGAAAACTTCCGCCGCTGGCAAAATATGCTTCAAGACACTCCTCATAGAGAACTTGCCGAGATCGTCCTTGATGATTCTGGTTATACAACCATGTGGTTAGAAGATCGTTCACCAGAGGCTCCTACAAGATTAGAAAATCTTAAAGAAATGATTCGTTCCATGGAACAATTTGAAAATCTTCAAAGTTTTTTGGAACATGTTGCACTCGTTATGGAAACGGAAAATAATGAAAATATGGATGCAGTCAACATCATGACACTTCATTCAGCCAAAGGACTTGAATTTGAAACTGTTTTCCTTCCAGGTTGGGAAGAAGGACTCTTTCCCCACCAACGCTCATTAGATGAAGGTGGACGTTCAGGATTAGAAGAAGAACGGCGCCTTGCTTACGTAGGTCTAACAAGAGCAAAAAAACATTTGCATATATGGTTTGTATCGAATCGAAGAATTCATGGACTTTGGCAACCTGCTCTTCCCTCCCGTTTTCTAGATGAATTACCAGCAGAACATATAGAAGTTGTAGAAATGGAAACATCCTATGGTGGTTATGGAAAATCTTCCTTTCAACATCACGATTCCTTTTATAGTGACTATGCAACAGCAAGACAAAAGCGTGCACAAAAAAACAAGAATATTGAAGGGAAAGTTATCTCTCAATCAATCTCTCATGCACCATCAGATTTTTCTGTCAATGATCGGATTTTTCACATAAAATTTGGTTATGGTCATATTACAGCAATAGACGATCATAAATTGACAATAATGTTTGAAAAAGCCGGAGAAAAGCGTGTACTAAACAATTTTGTAAACAAAGCTTAATTACAAGCAAACCACGATCAGTTTTTTCAAGAAACCACTTTATTTTATTCTGAATGTCATTTCCATTTACGAACAAAGGCTTCAATGGGCAAATTTTGCATATCAGACAATGCGTTGTGAATTTTATCAAGCGGCCAATCTCACCAAGCCATATCTAAAAGGCATTCTATCACATTATTGGGAAAACGCATCCGCAACCGTTTAGCAGGCACCCCAACGACAATCATATAAGGCAAAACATCTTTCGTTACAACAGCGTTCGCGCCAATGATAGCGCCATGACCAATTGTCACCCCAGGCATAATAACCGCACCATGTCCAATCCACACATCATGCCCAATAATAACACGTTTTGCACAACGCCTTTCACGAAAACCACTATCTAATGCCATATAACGAAAATATTCGTTTGGACGATAGGTTATTTTATGCGTTGAAACGCGCTCCATAGGATGCTCCAGCGCATTCATCCGTACATGAGATGCAATAGAACAAAAACGCCCAATATCGCTATAAATAGCCTCACTATTACGCTCTAAATAAGAAAAATCTCCAACGGTTACATCCCGTAAAATCACCCGCTCATTAATTTCCACATAGCGCCCTAATTTACAACCATGCAGCCGCGCTGTCGTATGGATACGAGGCTCACTTTCATGAAATCGAAGATCTTTCTCAATATTCATACATCTTTCACCAATGTTTCATCAATAGATATGGAAAGACATACCAATCAAGCCAATAAAATCAACCATGAAACAAACATTGCAAAACAAACCTGCCGATGTTACAATTTCTCGATCTATCTAAGAGAGTCAAACTATGAAAAATGTAATACGCATCTTGGGGCTGACAATCATATTTCTTGCAGGTGTTTTTAGTTATGATACGCTGACAAATAAACCTTTAGGTGATAACTTTACTCTCACTGATTCTAATGGGAAAAATATTACTGAGGCTGATGTTCGAAGCAAGCCTTCAATAATTTTTTTCGGCTTCACTATGTGTCCTGAAAGCTGCCCTACCACACTGATGAATCTTGATCGATGGCTTACAGCCCTTGGGCCTGAAGCTGATAAATTAGGTATATGGTTTGTGACTGTTGATCCTGAACGTGACACACCAAAAGTACTCCATGATTATCTCAGTAATTTTAACAATAAAATTGTTGGCATTAGTGGAGATCCTGATAAAGTTCATAAAATGGTCAATTCTTTCAACATCGTTGCTGAAAAAGTCCCTGAAACAGATGGAAACTATACATATAACCATACAGCAGCAATTTTTTTACTCAAAAAAGGTGGAAAATTAGCTGGCGTTATCCGTTATGACACGAAAGAAAGCGATAGCGAATTAAAAGATGAAATCGCCATTGAACGGTTAAAAAAACTTATCTTAAACTAAAAAAAAGCCGATCAAAAGAAAGAACAGCATGTCGCAACAAATTCGCCTCTATTATACTGCTTCTAAAAATGAAGCAGAACGGTTCTATACCCTTATAGAAACAGCCTTTGACGAAGAAGGTTATCCTCTTGCTCTTACAGAGATAGATGAACAAAATGCTGTATATGAGCTTTCTCTATATATCGATCAAGACAATCAAGAGAATGCATTAAAACGTTTTGCCAAAATTCTTTCTATAGATTTTGATAAAATTAATATGGAAATTTTACCCAACATTGATTGGGTACAAAAAAGCCTAGAAGGACTAAAACCTGTGCAAGCCGGTCCTTTTTTCCTTCATGGAAGTCACAACCGAAACGCCATTCCAGCAAATGTTCTCCCTATTGAAATTGAAGCTAATCAAGCTTTTGGCACCGGACATCATGGAACAACAGCCGGTTGTTTAGAAATGATTGCCAAAGTCATGAAACACGAAAATCCCCAAAATGCCCTTGATCTTGGTACTGGGAGCGGTGTACTAGCCATTGGCATAGCAATGCTTAAACCAATTACTGTGCTTGCATCCGATATTGACCCAATTGCTATTCAAGTTGCACAACACAATATCGAATTCAATGGTGTCAATGAATATGTTACAGCTATTACAGCAACAGGTTTTGCCCATGATGCAATTGCATCACGAGCCCCTTTTGATCTCATTGTTGCCAATATCCTTGCTAATCCGCTTATTGAACTTGCGCAAGAAGTGGTAACGGCACTTCAAAAAGGGGGATCACTTATACTCTCTGGAATTCTTGAAGAACAACATGCCCATGTTTTGGAGACTTATATAAAACAAGGACTGAAGTATATCGAAACATACCTCCGGCAAGGATGGGTTACGATACACCTGAAATAAAATAAAAGAAAAGGACGTCGTTATGTATCAATCTTTTGAGGCGACAACAAATCCTGCTTATGCAGCAGAACGCATTTCTTGCCTTCGTAAAGAACTCGATCACCTTGGACTCGATGGTTTTCTTGTTCCGCGGTGCGATGAACACCAAGGAGAGTATGTCCCTCCTCATGCTCAACGCCTTAGCTGGTTAACCGGCTTTACTGGATCAGCTGGGATTGCACTGATTTTAAAAAACAAAGCCATCATATTTACAGATGGGCGATATAAGCTCCAAGTTCGCCAACAAACTGATCCTGATATTTTTAATTATGAAGATCTCATAACTTGTCCTCCCTCAGAATGGCTTGAAAAAAATGGTCAAAAACTTTCTATTGGCTTTGATCCATGGCTCCACACGATTGCTGCCACCGATGCATTAAAAAACGCATTAGAAATGAAAGCAGGTGGAAAACTTGTAGAAGTTCAACATAATCCCATTGATCTGCTCTGGCATGATCAACCAAAATTACCACAATCTGCCTTATCAATTCACCCTCTCAAATATGCTGGGTGCGATACAGATGAAAAACTCGCTTTGATTTACAAAGATATACAGCAAACTCATGCAAATGCTTTTATTTTTACAGACCCCTCTTCCATTGCATGGACATTCAATATACGGGGCAATGATGTTTCCAACACGCCTTTTTCCCTTTGTTTTGCTCTCATTCCACTTAACGAAACACCAGCTTTATTCATTGACAGCAAAAAACTTGGTGTAGAACAGAAACAATATCTAGAACGTTATGCAAAATTATATGAACCAGAACAGCTTATTCCCAAGATCAAAGAGTATGTTCAAAAAGGGACAGTGTTTGCCTTAGATCCACAGCTAACATGCGAAAAATTACGAACTGTTATTGAAGAAAAAAATAGCTCTTTTATCACACTTACCGATCCTGCTGCTCTACCACGTGCCGTTAAAAATGATACAGAACTCAATGGCGCACGCAAAGCGCATCTACGCGATGGTGTTGCCCTAACCCGTTTTTTTTCTTGGTTAGATAAACAAATACCAGGGTCAATAAGTGAAATTTCTGCTGCTCAAAAATTAGAAGAATTTCGCATAAATACAGCAAAAGAAATGGGAGAAAAACTTGAAGATCTTTCTTTTGATACAATCTCCGCAACAGGAGAAAATGGTGCCATTATTCATTATCGTGTAACAACGCAAACAAATAAACAACTCAAAGCCGGTGAACTTTACCTCGTTGATTCAGGTGGACAATATCGTGATGGCACGACTGATGTCACACGCACCGTAGCAATTGGGAATATTGGAGAAGAAGAAAAACGCTGTTTTACGCTTGTCCTCAAAGGCATGATTGCGCTTTCAACTATCAGATTTCCAAAAGGCACACGAGGACAAGACATTGATGCTCTTGCACGCATTGCATTGTGGAAAGCTGGTTTTGATTATGCCCATGGCACGGGTCATGGAGTTGGATCTTATCTTTCTGTCCATGAAGGACCGCAAAATATTTCTCGCAAAGGGTGCCAAGAACTCATCTCCGGTATGATTCTTTCAAACGAGCCAGGCTATTACCGCGAAAGCGCTTTTGGTATCCGTCTTGAAAATTTGATGATTGTGAAGCCAGCACAAAAAATTGATGGTGGAGATATAGAAATGCTCTCGTTCGAAACACTCACACTTTGCCCCATTGATCGACGGTTAATCCTTCCAGAGCTTTTGACACAAGAAGAACGGCAATGGCTCAATGATTACCATGCGCGCGTTTATCAGATGAATGCACCTTACTTGAACGAAGAAGATAAAAAATGGGCAAAAGAAGCAACAATGCCCCTTTAAATGAAGCAACGTATAACTTTTACTCTTTCTACAAAACACAGGATCTTCTCTTTTTAAGGGAAAAATATGTATCTGCATCAGAAAATACAAAAAATATTTCTACAAGATACTTCAAGTTTTTTGCTGGTACGGTAAACGCTAACCTCGGTGAAGCAAGATGAGATACACCTATACGTGGTAATACTTATCTTGGCGATCTCCATCTAGACATTATTATATCCCTATTTCTTTTATATGGAAACTTTCGTTATATTTTGTAATCCTCCGCATCGTATTTCTAAAACACCTATTATAACCAGCTTATTACGAATAAATTTTACCTTTTTGTTTGCTTCATAATGATAATTTATATTTTTAAATTCTTGAGTTATTTTCAACAGCTGTAATTCCTTATAATACATATTGCTACAATAAAATAGAATCTGCTATGAAATAAAAGTTAAGTATTTAGAATTTAAAAGAAATAGCATGATGATAACATCAGCGTTAAGGTTTTTTATTTATTTGCATAGTTAACAGTACAATATTATTTTCTAGACTATTACTTATTTTTGAAAAACGTTATCCACAATATAAATAGTTTCCAACTGCACAGTATGAAAACAACATATATGGAGGTATATGTTTTTACCTGAACATGTCATTCAGCTAAAAAATTAACAACAATAACAGAGTATATGAAAAACTACATAACACAAAAACAGTCACATAAGTAAAGGAGATTCAAACTCTCTACAAAATTTCACAAATACTTTGAAAAAGACACAATAAAGCGTGTATCTTATGGCTTGTTAGTTAACAAAATCTTAAGCACAGATCTTAATAAGCTATATCCTTATCCAGTATTTTAGAAATAAAGTGATTATCCTAATGCGTATAGTTTTATTTTGTTCCATAATATTATTTTTGGATACTATATTGGGCCTTCTGTATTGAAGGAAATTACTAAATTTAAGCGAGTTCCTATTGCTGTATTTTCTGAAAATCAAGTCATTACTCCAAATAAGTACGATAAATTATACGAAGAGTACGTAAAGACACAATATCCTGATAATATATACGAAGAGCGTCTAGAAATTGCGAAAAAATATCTGGATAATAAGAGTTATGGTGTATATCATGTTCTAAACCCTGGTATGATAGTGCTAATTCCTGAAAATAAATCTTATCCATGCGAAAGTTGTTTGGTGTGCATGCCTTGTGGACTTATTACAGAGAGAGTATAATAAAAAATTTCCAGCATTATCCCTACCTACCTACATACATAAGTTACGTTCTCAATATAATTGGAAAGAAAGCGATTTCATTTGGGCAAAAAATCTGGTCATGAACTCGACAGATCCAATGTTTAGATATGCACGAATGGTATTTAATTCTGAAATATTCTCAGTCCAAATACTAGCTCTAATAAACGAAATTTTCTATGCTGAGAAATTTGAGAGAGATGAAGGAAGTCAGAAAAAAAATTATGCTGCTAGACGCATTAACGAATATCCGAAATTTTGTAATGAAATTGGACAAGTGTACCATCTAATAATGCCTGATAAGCATAGATACCAGTAGTCTTTTATAAATTCAACATAATAAACAACTCGCAGTTATATCCCTTATTCATTTATAGCAGAATGTTTTATTATATTTTGTAATCTTCCGCGTTATATTTCTATTACGTCATTATAATTGGTTTATTACGGTATTTTGGATTAAATTATACATATTTGTTCAAAAAATTTACCTTTCTTCACAGTAATAATTTATATCTTTTAATAATAATAATCTTGTATATTCTTCATCATAATAGTTTAAGTTTAATATTTAAGTTCAACGTTAATCATTTTTAATAACTTAATAAATATCAAAATATATGGCGCTCTGTTTTTGCAAAAAACAGCCCCTATTATCCTCCTTTTTGATTTCATCCCCCAAAATGTAAGAGAGATAATCATACAAACAGCATACGATCTTCTGGAAAAATCCCTCTAAACATTATGTTTCTCAATCAGCTGTAGCCAAGCCTCTTCATCGATAACCTCAACACCTAATTTCTCAGCTTTAGCCAATTTGGAGCCCGCTCCAGGTCCTGCAACAAGAAGATCTGTTTTTTTAGAAAGTGAACCAGATGTTTTAGCCCCTAATCGCTCTGCCAATGCTTTTGCTTCATCGCGTGACATATGCGCCAAAGTTCCTGTAAAAACAATGATTTTCTCCGCTATTGGTGAAGAATCTGCTATGATAGGCTCCTCATCAAGAGGTATTACTTCTTCAAGCAAAACAGATAAAATCTCACGGTTATGCTCTTCTTGATAAAAATCAACAATTGCGCTCCCTACCTGTGGTCCAATTCCTTCGATATTGGTAAGCTCCATCCAAGCCTCATTTCCTTCTTCATTTTCCTTATCACATGGCATAAATGCTTCCATAGCCGCAGTCTCAAAAGCTGTATAATTTTTATAAGCGCGCGCAAGGCGGCGTGCATTCACTTCGCCAACATGACGAATCCCCAATGCAAACAAAAAACGGCTCAACGGAATTTCTCGGCGCGCATTAATGGCATCATACAATTTCCGCACTGAAACAGTACCAAAACCTTCCATATTTTCCAAACGTATCAAAGATTTTTCTTGGCGCCGTTGTAAAGTAAAAATATCGGCTGGTGTATGAATACAAAGTGCCTCATCTTGAACATGGAAAAAGAACTCTACCTGTTTTTTACCCAAGCCTTCAATATCAAAAGCATTGCGTGAAACAAAATGACGAATACGTTCAATTGCTTGTGCAGGACAAATAAGCCCTCCTGTACAGCGACGCACGGCTTCTCCCACTTCACGAACAGCATGACTCCCACAAGCTGGACACAAATGAGGAAAAATAAAAACAGCAGCATCTTTCGGGCGTTTTTCAATGATAACATCAATAACTTGAGGGATCACATCACCAGCACGTTGTACAATCACGCTATCGCCTACACGGATATCACGTCCTTCACGAATGGGCTCTCCTTTATGACCAATTCCCTTAATATAATCCTCATTATGCAAACTAGCATTGGTCACCACCACTCCACCAACAGTAATAGGCGTAAGACGTGCAACAGGTGTCAAAGCTCCCGTGCGCCCAACTTGAATGTCAATATCCTCCAAAAACGCTATCGCTTTTTCTGCTGGAAATTTATGGGCGATAGCCCAACGCGGCGAACGAGAAACAAACCCCAAGCGCTTTTGGAGCATCAAATCATTAACCTTATAAACAATGCCATCAATATCATAGCTTAAAGAATGACGGCATTCTTCGATATCGTGATAATAGCAAATAATGTCTTCTACTGTCTTAAAGACTTTTGTTAATGGATTGATAACAAAGCCATACTCTTTTAGCTTTTTCATCATCTCCATCTGACTTTCTGCCAATATTTCACTCACCTCACCACAAGCATAAGCAAAAAATTGAAGTTTTCTGCTAGCGGTTATCCGTGAATCAAGCTGACGGAGAGAACCAGCCGCCGCATTTCGAGGATTGGCAAAGGTTAACTTGCCCTTCTCTTGTTGGCTGATATTCAATGCTTGGAAATCCTCCCGCCCCATATAAACTTCACCACGCACCTCAATGATATCAGGAAAATCACCTTGCAAAACTTGTGGAATATCAGCAATTGTTCGGGCATTTGCCGTCACATTTTCACCGACAGTTCCATCCCCACGCGTTGCCGCACGCACAAGCTGCCCCTTTTCGTAGCGCAAAGACAAAGATAAACCATCAATTTTTGGCTCCGCTGTTATTTCCAACACTTGTGTTTCTGGAAGCCGTAAAAAACGACGAATACGCTCAACAAATTCAGTAACATCTTTAGAGCTAAACGCATTATCAAGTGAAAGCATAGGCTGTGCATGAACAGATTTTTCAAATTTTTCAGAAATTGGTGCCCCAATTTTATGTGAAGGAGAATCAATACGTATAAGCTCTGGAAAAAGAGCTTCAATTTCTGCATTACGACGACGTAAAGCATCATATTCTGCATCAGAAAGTTCAGGCTGATCATCACGATTATAAAGCACATCATGACGTGCAATCTCTTTTGCCAACCACTCTAATTCACGTTCTGCTTCAACAGCTGTGAGATTTTTATCTGCATCTTTGTTCATAAAATCTATTCCAAATTACAAGCACTGCCACAAGGGCCTCCCACGCCTCCTCATCAAGTGAATCTCAATAAATATAAGCTTTCCAGTATTTTTATCGCTGACTAATTACCTTTATGCGAGCAGCTTTTGAGCCGCTGCACGCGCTTCTTCAGTAATCTGTTCTCCAGCCAACATACGGGCAATTTCTTCTGCACGCTCATGTTCTTTCATTTTATGAATCGCAGTAACAAAGCGTCCTTTATCATGACTCTCAATTTTTGAAATAAGAAAATGACCATGCGCTTTCGATGCAACCTGTGGAGCATGCGTAATAGCGAAAACTTGGACATGTTCTGATAAGCGTTGCAACCGTTGCCCAATAGCCGCTGCAACAGCCCCCCCAACGCCTGTATCAATTTCATCAAAAATCAGCGTCGGTGCTGATCCTCGATCAGATAAAACAACTTTTAATGCCAGCAAAAAACGAGATAATTCACCGCCAGAAGCCACACTAAGCATCGGCCCAGCACGTGTTCCAGGATTTGTTCGCACCCAATATTCAATACGATCACATCCCTCTGCACTCCGCTTTTCCATATCACTTTGCATTTCAACAATAAATTCAGCCCTCTCTAATTTCAATGCTGGCAACTCAGCCATCACACTTACAGACAAGTGCTTTGCAACCTCTTGACGTTTTATTGACAACGCTTGCGCTAACGTATCATAATTTTTTTGTGCTTGTCTTGCCTCATCTTCAAAACGTGTCAATATGGTCTGAGCCTCTTCAAAATCAGCTAGTTCTGCGTCCATTTTATCGCATAACTGAACCAATTCATCCGCAGAAACTTGATATTTACGAGCAAAACCCCGAAGAGAAAAAAGACGCTCTTCTATCCGTTCCAATTCATCAGGTTCAAAATCTAATGCTCGTATTGCCGTCTCAATACCTTCTTGTGCTGTTGCAAGTGCATGCAATGCCTCATCAATAGATTTCACCACAGGTGCAATAAGTTCTTGCGCCTCAGGAATTTTCCGCTCCAAACGCCTCACCAAATTAGAAAGCACTGGGATTGGTGATTTTTGACCCGTTAAAAGATCATCTGCTTCTTTAATATCTGTCGCTATTTTTTCTAATTTAAGCATATCGGCACGACGAAGAGAAAGAGCTTCCTCTTCACCAACTTTAAAATCAAGCTTTTCAAGCTCTTCTACACACGCACGAAGATAATCAACCTCCCGTACAGCACTCTCTACTTTAAGACGCTGCCGTTGCAAACGCTCCTCAAATTCACGCCATGAGTGATAACACTGACGCAAATTTTCCACTTCATCTTCAAGACCACCAAAGGCATCTAATAATTGGCGATGTGTAGCAACATCAACAAGCGCACGATCATCATGTTGTCCATGGATTTCAACCAGCAAACGGCCAACACTCCGCATCAATGCAACACTAGACACCTGATCATTGATAAAAACACGGCTACGCCCATCACTTGATTGCACACGTCGTAAAATAATATCACCCTCATCATCCAGACCATTCTCACGAATAAGTTGACGTGCAGGATGTGAAACAGACACATCAAAAACAGCTGTGACCTGCCCGCGGTCAGCCCCATGACGCACAAGCGAAGCATCACCCCGCCCCCCTAGAGCAAGTGATAAAGCATCAAGGAGAATAGACTTCCCCGCACCCGTTTCTCCAGTTAAAACCGTCAACCCCGCTGTAAAATGAATATCGAGCGTTTCGATCAAAACAATATTATGAATCGAAAGCTGTACCAACATAGAGAATCAACGTACCCTCTTCTTGTCACCACCTAAAGCATTTGAGATCCAAGAAGATTTATGCTCACGTGGTGATATTTTATTCTTCTGCAAGAGATTATAAGAAAATTTATACCACTCACTTTTGGGATAATTACGTCCTAAAATAGCTGCTGCCGTCTGTGCTTCCGCCGTTAAGCCGAGAGCAAGATTAACCTCAGTCAAGCGGAAAAGTGCTTCTTCAATTTGATTTGTATCAGAATACTCTTCAACCACGGTACGAAACCGTCTACTTGCCGCAAGATAGCGCCGTCCCTCTTCATAATAACGGCCAATCTGCATTTCTTTACCAGCCAGTTGTTCGCGCCCAAAACGAATTTTATCCTTAGCATCCTTGACATATTCAGAATTAGGATAACGCTCTATAAGGAGCTGCATAGCAGCAATAGCACGTTTCGTGTCACGTTGATCACGCGTAACATCAGGAATCCGACGGAAAGAAGAAAGACCAATAATATAATATGCATAAGCCGAGTCAGTCGACCCCGGATAAAGAGTAATATAGCGTTGAGCCATACTAATTGAATCATCATACTTTCCGAGTCGATAATTAGTAAAAGCACCCATGACCAAAGATTTACGTCCCCAGTCTGTATAAGCGTACTGTTTTTCAATCTTCAAAAACTTCTTCGATGCGTCCCCAAGCCGCCCACTTTCAAGGCTAGCAAGCGCCTGATTATATAAAACATCTGGTGGTTCTATTTTCAAAACATAAGCAGATGGATCAAGGGTATTTTTCTCTTTAAAGAGGCATCCCGCTAACATACAGGTGCTTCCCAAAAGCACCACCCCCAATATCTTGCGTACAATGTTAGATTTTCTATATGTCATATTTCCAATGCACACATGAGATTTTTTCATAGTTTTTCCGGCCTCCACAGAATATCACCTTGTAGCAAAAACAATTTATCAAAGGTTTTATACCATATCACTTTAAAATCCACATAACCAATTTAGCAGTTTAGGTCAATCATCCCCTTAAAAATCAAATAAACAATAAAAAAATCTTGTCAATTTTTTTACTCTTTCTCTAAAAAGCTTTTTTCATAATATGATTCGTCTGCCAAAACAGCCTTCACCAATTGCGCATTAATTCTATGCCCACTACAATAAGAACGAAATAATCCAATAAAAGGTGCCCCAAACAAAGCAGTATCACCAATCGCATCAAGCATCTTGTGCCGAACACATTCATTCTCCCAATAAGGACCATCGGGATTTAAAATTTTATCATTAAGGTCGATAACAAGAGAATTTTCCAAAGAAGCACCTCTCGCCTTTCCAGAAAGCCTTAATTCTTCCACGTCTTTGATAAAACCAAAAGTGCGCGCACGTGACAAATCATCCCTAAACCCTCGTGTGGTAAGATCAAAACTGAAATGTTGCTTACCAATAGCAGAAGAAGGAAAAGAGATCGTTATATCAAAACGACGTCCATCGAATGGCAAAAGCTCTGCAACACCATGAGCTCCTTCAACCCGCACCGGCTTTTTTATAATGAAATAAGAACGCAACGCATTTTGCTGTACAATACCAACATCTTCAAAAGCTTTGCAATATAGCCACGCTGAACCATCCAAAATAGGAATCTCATTATGTGACACATCAATAACAAGATTATCCAAATTATAAGCAGCAATTGCCGCCATCAAATGTTCAATTGTTTCAACCCTTACATCTCCATCTCCAAGTACTGTTGATAATTCAGTTTCTCCTGTTTGCGATGCATGGGCTTGAAATATTTTCTCTGTTCCGTCTAATCCACAACGCTTAAAAACAATACCACACCCAACATCCGCTGGACAAATCTTTACCGCTGACAAACAGCCACTGTGAACGCCAATCCCCTTAAATGTTACTGCTTTTTTAAGAGTAGACTGATATTTTGGTACTAAATTCATTATATCATTTTATTAAATTGCTTGTATATCTTTTAACAAAATTTATAAAACTATAAAAAATATTCATAGTAAATAATAAAAAAACCGCTTATTATAAGCGGTTTTTTTTTAAAAAGTATTTTATCCAAAAAACAGTAATATATTTTACTGTATAATTTTTGTCTGATCATTAAAGAAATAATAAAATTTCTTACTTTACCTCATTTTTCATCAATTAATTTGCCTGACGACGTAAAAATGCTGGTATTTCCAGCTGATCTTCTTCACTTATAAAAGTACGCTGATCTTGTGGTACCTGAGGATGCAGCTCACCAGAACGACGTGGAACATAAACAGAAGCATCTTGAGAAAGCGCCTGAGAATTTTTATTGTAAACATGAGACTCTTTCTGCTGAGACGATCTAACAGCAGGCTCCAGCCTCGCTTCTGGCTCAGCTTCTTCACGATGTGTCAAGCTCTGTTTCAAACGCTGCCAAAGATTACGAGGACCTTGATCAGTCACAAATGTTCTTTGACTTTGTCCATGAGCAACAGGTGGAAAATCCTTTAACTCAGGCATACGCATTGGAGCGCGCGATTGCATTTGTTGCATTTGTTTTGGTTGCACTGGCTTTTCTTTTTGCTTCACAAGCCCTGTCATCTCATCAAGAACATGCGCTGTTGCCTCCATACTCACAGGAGCCGTCATCACCTGTTGAGAACCACGGCTTACTTGCATACGAGGCACATTTGATCTCTGTTCCTGAACAGCATTTGAACCATACGCAACAGCATTCGTCGCATTTCGTGTCGTCATTGAGTCTGCAGGATGTGCAAAAATTTGACTTTTGGGACGGAACTGTTCTCCGGTTGATTTACCCTTCTCTATTTCAAGTGATTCGATTACTTCTACCATTGACTCAGAACGCAGAGGCGATGATTGAACATGAAAAGAACTGTGTGACGTTCCAGGATCGCTCTTGCGTATTGAAGAAGCAGGCCTTTGAATCTGAGGATGAGAGGACTGAACCACATCACTAACTTCACGATCAATACCGGTGGCAACCACAGAAACACGAATAACACCTTCCAATGACTCATCATCAATAGCGCCAAAGATCACATTCGCATCAGCATCTACTTCTTCACGAATACGATTAGCAGCTTCATCAACCTCAAAGAGAGTCATATCACGACCACCCGTAATAGAAATCAATAAACCACGCGCCCCACGCATAGAGGTATCATCCAACAATGGGTTTGCAATAGCAGCTTCAGCCGCAGCCAAAGCACGCCCATCACCAGATGCCTCACCCGTTCCCATCATGGCTCGACCCATTTCGTGCATCACAGAACGAACATCAGCAAAATCAAGGTTAATCAAACCCTCTTTAATCATCAAATCCGTAATGGAAGCAACACCAGAATAAAGCACTTGGTCAGCCATAGCAAAAGCATCAGCAAACGTTGTCTTATCATTTGCAATACGGAAAAGATTTTGATTGGGAATAACAATCAATGTATCGACAGACTTTTGTAATTCTTCAATACCAGCCTCTGCCGTTTTCATACGACGTGCGCCTTCAAACTGAAACGGCTTTGTCACAACACCAACAGTCAAAATACCTTTTTCACGCGCTGCGCGAGCAACAACGGGAGCAGCTCCTGTTCCAGTTCCCCCCCCCATACCAGCAGTAATGAAAACCATATGAGAGTCTGCAAGATGATCAATAATTTCATCAATACATTCCTCCGCCGCCGCTTGTCCAACTTCCGGCAAAGCCCCAGCACCCAAACCTTCTGTCACAGCTGCCCCAAGTTGGATAACACGTTCAGCCTTTGACATAGCCAAAGCCTGTGCATCCGTATTTGCAACAACAAAGTCAACTCCCTGAAGACCAGCATTTATCATATTATTCACGGCATTCCCGCCACCACCTCCAACACCAAAAACGGTAATGCGTGGCTTCAATTCCGCGATATCTGGCCGATGCAGATTAATCGTCATTTTCTTTTCCTTCTCATAAGACACCGCAAGCCAAAGCGATGAAATTTATCCAACTAGACTTAACTAAAAACTCTCACGCAACCACTGACCAACACGCTGAAAATATCCACGCGTGCCCATCGATAAATGATTTCCTGCCGCCTGCATTGTTTTTTCTTCAAACCCCACCAATTGCGGATAAATTAACAACCCAACAGCAGATGTAAACGCCGCCCCTTTTGCAAGAGAAGGAAGCCTCGAAATACCTAAAGGCCGCCCGATACGAACGTTTCTTCCTAATATAGTACGTGCCATTTCTGGCAATCCTGTTAACTGGCTTGCTCCCCCAGTCAAAATAACACGTTTACCAATGATGTGACCAAAACCAGAACGATTTAAACAATCACGGACCATTTCTAAAATTTCTTCAACACGCGCACGAATGATATGCCCAAGAACCGCGCGAGGATATTGAGTTTCACGCTGTTCACTCCCAATTTCTGCTACATTAATCATTTGCCGCTCATCAGCACTTGTTAAAAGTGCTGAACCATAAACAACTTTTAAACGTTCCGCCTCTGTTAAAGACATAGAAAATCCGCGCGCAACATCAAGAGTCACATGATGCCCCCCAACAGCAAGAGCATCCGCATGAATAAATTTCCCCTCAAAAAACACTGAAAATGTTGTTGTTCCACCACCAAAATCAATACATGCAGCCCCTAAATGCGCCTCATCATTCATCAAGACAGCAAGACCACTTGCAAAGGGAGTAGCAACCATTGCTTCAACACTCAAATGTGCACGATTAATACAAGTTTCTAAATTACGCAAAGAGGCTGTTTCTGCTGTTACCACATGCACGTCGACACCAAATGTTTCCCCTGCCATGCCAATAGGATCAAAAATTCCTTTATCTCCATCCAATACATAAGAAACTGGAACTGAGTGCATAACATGACGTTCAGCATCAAAGGCTTTACGCGAAACATCTGAAAAGGCCATACGCATATCACGCTTGGTGACTTCACGACCATTCAAATGGACCTTTCCATTAATCAAAGCACTTTGTAATCGACTTGAGGAAAAATTCACAATCACTGAATCCACCACCAAACCCGCCATTTTTTCTGCCGCATCAACAGCCAATCTTATGGATTGTTCTGCTGCAAACATATCCATGACAACACCAGATTTAATACCACGTGAACGCTGCACTCCAAAGCCTAGAATTTCCGTAGAATGTGTACGACCATGTAAATAGTGCGCATGCTTCAAAGGACGCAAACAAGCAATAAGACAAACAATCTTACTTGAACCGACATCAAGTACCGTTAAAAAACGTGTTTTACGCCCCTTCAAATGATGTGATCTGAGCAGCATCATAGGCTTCCTGCCTTTCGCGCTTTTAAAATACGTTCTTCTTCTGCTACAGTAGTATGATAACGCTCCAACGTTTCATCTGATAAAGAAACAGTAATTCGATCAGCAAGACGTAAATCAACACTGAGAATATCGCGAGATAAAAGATCTTGCATTGTACCGGACGAAAAAAGAGAAGAAAGCCTTTCAAGAGCACCATTTTCAGGCAACATAACGCGCATTCCATTATTCAAAACAAGATCCCAACGTCGATCACCTACCCGCACAAAAGCACGAATACGATCATATACTTCCGGATAAACTGACAGCGCTTGAATAAACACTTTAGCAGCATTTTGTGCACCCTGCCCAACCACAAGAGGTAAATCCCGAACAATTTCCCCTTTAAAAGGCACAATGACACGACCTGTATTATCAACAATATCCATTATGCCATCATGTTGCCAAATGGCATAGGGTTCACGCTCCACAATGGAAATGCGCATTCTATTGGGATAAATTTTCTGAACATTAGCCGATTGCACCCAAGCCTGTTTTTCCAAAAGAGAACGTGCTCTTTCAACATCAAAAGTGAATATAGAAGGCGCAACATCAAGTTTTAAAATTTTAAAAATATCCTGCTTTGCCAAACGCTTATTACCGCTTATATCGACATGAGTGACCACAAAACTACTATCCAATATGATCGTATTTACGATCACAGCCATCTGACCACTTGATGAAAGTCCATAAAAAGCCGTAACAAAGAAAAACCATACAACAGCAAAAGAGCCGAAATGGCGTGGAATATGAATATTGACAAAAACAAACTCAAACATAAACCGGAGAAAACGACGATAAAGACGTGGCAAAGCCGGCACTGAAAGCACCTCCATCGGAACATTTGTTTTATTAACATTCAACGCATACATGATGCGTCCTCCACCATCCATTGAACAATATCGCCGTAAGTACGGCCGCTCGCTTTTGCAATATCAGGAAGAAGAGACGTCGATGTCATACCGGGTTGCGTATTAATTTCAAGCCAAACCAATTCTCCCGTTTTCTCATCAAAACGAAAATCAGAACGGCTAACACCTCGACACCCTATCGCCTGATGGGCTGCTAAAGACATTCTTTGCACACTTTGGTAAATATTTAGTGAAAGTTGTGCAGGACAAATGTGAAGAGAACCACCCGTTTTATATTTCGAGCCATAATCGTAGAATGGAAAGTGTTTATCGGGAAGAATTTCACACACATCCAGCACTTCATTCCCCAAAACAGCACAAGTCAATTCACGACCAGGAATATATTTTTCAATCATCACCTCATCAGCATACCCCCACTCAGCTCCCCCAATACTATGCGGCGGTGCTGCTTCATTTTCCTGGACAATGACAACACCAAAACTTGATCCTTCACACACAGGTTTAATTACATAAGGAGGCTCCATGGGATGCGTTTGTCCCAAAGCAAAGCGGCTCATGATACGAGAAGGAGCAACACAAACCCCAAAATTTTCAACGATAATTTTTGCACGTCCCTTATCCATTGCCAAAGCAGATGCCATCACACCAGAATGGGTATAAGGAATTTTTAAATATTCAAGAATCCCCTGGATCCGGCCATCTTCACCAAATGGACCATGCAATGCATTGAAGGCAATATCGGGCTGCAACTGTTCAAGAACAGAAGCAATATGAGCGTCAACATCCACGCGGCTCACGCGATACCCCTGCATCTCTAGAACATCAGCACACGCCGCCCCCGAAGATAAACTTATAAACCGTTCAGAAGAAAAACCTCCCATTAACACAGCTATATGTTTATCTTTCATAATAAATCACCCTCTTTCGCATACTATATGTAGTCTATATAGAATACATCAGCACCACATACAGGAAAAACAAAGTTTATCCTTGCGAATCAATAACCTAGCATTTTGCATAATGAATCAGACTCAAAAGCCTGATGCAAGAGATTCTTTGTTAATTTATTGATTCTTAATAGATTTTTTTATTATCTCTTTGAAATGACTCAATTTTTTATTTTCACTTTTTTAGTGAACAATAAATCAATGAAATGGATCAAAAAGAGAAACACTTCGACCACGCTCAAATTGACCAATACGCTCTATTTCCCATTGTAAAAGGTGGGCTGAATTTGCAAAAACACGCGCACGCACTGTTTCTCCCAATGCTTCAAGATCATATCCTGTTGCTTGCCCTGTATTAATCATAAAATTACAGTGCATTTCACTCATTTGAGCGCCACCAATCTGTAAACCACGACACCCTGCTTCATCAATCACGCGCCACGCGGATGTATTCTCAGGATTTTTGAAAGTTGACCCCCCTGTTTTTTCGCGAATAGGTTGCACTGTTTCTCTGTGGAGGGCAACTTCATCCATAGCAGCACGAATATCATCTTTATTGCCGAGTCTTCCTTCTAATAAAGCAGCCGTAAAAATAAAATCTTTAGGAATATCACAATGGCGATAGGAATAATGCATATCTTTCACACTCAAGATATGACGTTGCCCTTTACGATCCAGCGCATAGACCTCAACAACACGCGCTGCGGTTTCAACACCATTCGCACCCGCGTTCATTTTGAGAGCTCCTCCAAGACCTCCAGGAATACCATGATAAAAATGAAAACCTGCAATCTCAGCTTCTAAAGCGGCAGCAGCTAAATGTTTATCCGCCGTACCAGCACCAACTAAAAAGCCTTTTGGAGAAACTTGCTTCACTTGCCCAAATTTTTTTGGCGAAAGACGAATCACAACACCAGGAATCCCCCCATCACGCACCAGAAGATTAGAACCGATACCGACAATCGTTACAGGAACACATTCAGGCAAATTTTGAAGAAAGAGAGCCAAATCTTCTTCATCAACAGGCTGATAAAAAAGCTCTGCCAACCCGCCCGTGCGAAACCACGTTACCTTACGCATCTCAACATTAGGTGTAAGCTTTCCTCTCACGCCACCCAACAGTGGTTGCAATTGCGCCAATAGCGCCTCACCATCAATGTGCTGAAAATTTACCATGACCATCCAATACCGTTAATTGATGAGGCAACGCACAAGCCCATTGTGTGATATTGCCAGCACCAAGAAAAACAACATAATCCTCTGCCTGAGCAAATTTTGAGACAATAGACACAACATCTTCCAGACTATGTATCAAGCGCACATCACGATGACCCGCCATTTTAATATGCTCTACCAATTCTTGAGAACCAAATCCTACAATAGGCTCTTCACCAGCCGCATAAACGGGCGTAATCAACACTGTATCTGCATCATTAAAACAAGCAGAAAAATCATCAAATAAATGATACAAACGTGAATACCGATGGGGTTGTGCAATCGCAATAACACGCCCTTTTGCACTCTCACGTGCTGCACGCAAAACAGCCTTTATTTCAACAGGATGATGTCCATAATCATCAAATATTTCAATACCTCGCCAACTTCCTGTTCGCGTAAAACGCCGTTTTACTCCGCCAAATTCTGCTAAGCCACTTTTTATAGCTTCATTTGAAATGCCAAGTTCATGCGCAATAGCAATCGCCGCCGTTGCATTAGCAACATTATGCTGCCCTGCCATGGGCAAAAGCAAATTTTTCAACTCAATCTTTCTTCCTGTTTTGCGTGAGCGAACAAGAACATCAAAATGCGTTTTTTGACCATCCATCGAAAGATTAAGAAAACGAACATCCGCTTGTGGATTTTCACCATAAGTGATCACCCAACGATCATCAATACGGCCCGCCAATGACTGAACCTCTGGATGATCAAGACACAAAACAGCAAAACCATAAAAAGGAACATTTTCTACGAATTGCCGAAAAGCCTCACGCACAGCATCAAAACTTCCATAATGATCCAAATGCTCAGCGTCAATATTAGTAATAACAGCAATATCAGCAGGCAGCTTTAAAAATGTACCATCACTTTCATCAGCTTCAACAATCATCCAATCGCCATCTCCTGTACGAGAATTCGTACCATAAGCATTAATAATACCGCCATTAATCACCACTGGATCAAAATGACCAGCATCAAGAAGGGCTGCGACCATTGATGTGGTTGTTGTTTTACCATGTGTACCACCCACCGCAATTGCACGCCGAAACCGCATCAGCTCCGCCAGCATTTCTGCACGTCTGACAAGCGGCAAATGTCTTTCCTTTGCAGCAATATACTCAGGATTTGTTTTTTTAACGGCAGTAGAAAAAACAACAACCTCTGCATTCCCTAAGTTTTCAGCACAATGACCTATATGAACGTTAATTCCTTTTTTCCGCAAACGTTCAACATTTGCACTTTCAACTTGATCTGACCCTTGAACTTTATAGCCAAGATTATAAAAAACCTCCGCAATTCCACTCATACCGATCCCCCCGATTCCAATAAAATGGATAACGCCTATATCAAGTGGCATTTTCATTAAAAAGCTCCTCTTTTATATCTGACAACAATCGCCCTGCAATTAAGGACTCAGCCATATCAGCAAGGCAACGGGTTGCATGAGGTTGTCCAACTTTTTTTGCAGCAAGCGCTTGTTTTTCCAATAAATGGGGCGCACAACAAGCGTGCATTAAAAGAGAAAAAAGCTTTTGTGCATTTAAATCTTTTTCTGATACAATTTGCGCACCACCTACACGAGCAAGCAGAGCTGCATTGGCAGCCTGATCATGATCTAAAGCATGGGGATAGGGAACAAGCAAAGCAGGTCTACCAATCACCGCTATCTCACAAACGGACGAAGCCCCAGCGCGCGACAAAATAAAATGAGCATGCGCCATACGTTCAGCCATATCATCAAAGAAAGGAGCAACTTCTGCTTGTACGCCCATATCACGATAGATTTTGATCAACCTTCCTGCTTCACCGCGGACTTGCTGTACAATTCGTAAACGTTTACGGTTCTTATCATCAAATAAAGCAATAGCTTCTGGAACAATATGTGAAAAAGCAGAAGCCCCTTGGCTACCTCCAAAAATCAAAAAATTAAATGGCTTTTCTCCCTCTGAAGAATGATAAGGAATTTTAGCCGCCTTCAACACAGCCTCACGGACAGGATTCCCCGTCAAAAGTATTTTATGAGCATAAGCGCCTTTTGGCGACAACAAACCACCAGCGATTGCACGCACAAAAATTGCCAACACCCGATTGGCACGCCCCATAACAGCATTTTGTTCATGAATAAATGTTACACGCCTCGTTAAGGCCGCAATAAAAAGAGGAGGAAAGCTCGGATACCCCCCAAATCCTCCAACAAGAACAGGACGTAATTTATAAAACAACGCCAACGATTGCCCCATCCCCCTTAGCAAAGACCAAAACGTCTTTATCAGAGCAAAAGGATGGCGTCGTGTAAATGTTGCCGATAAAACGATATGAATATGCCCTTCATCAAAGCACCGAACAAAAGGTCGTGCTCTTTCATCTGTTATTAAATGAACATCATATCCACGCTGCCTTAATTCAACAGAAAGGGCTTCAGCAGGAAAAAGATGTCCACCTGTACCACCAGCCACCAAAACAATAACTTTTTTATCATTCATAAGGGGTATCCAAGACAGAAGAGGAAGAAAAAGCTGAAAGGCGCGCTTCTGGCCAACGACGTGTTAAACTGAGCAAAATTCCCATTGAAAACGCAATCGCCACCATCGAAGAACCACCATAAGAAATAAAAGGCAATGTCATGCCTTTTGGAGGAATTAAGTGAAGATTAACGGCCATATTAATCGCTGATTGAAAGCCAATCATCATTGCTATGCCAGTAATACCAAGACGTATAAAGGAATCACGTGTATTCATGGCTATATACAATGAACGCATAACGATAAAGCCAAAAAGCATCATAATTAATAAACAAAGAATAATACCATATTCTTCAGCAGCAACGGAAAATACAAAATCTGTATGGCTATCAGGAATGATACGTTTTACTGTTCCCTCCCCAGGTCCTTGCCCAAACCAACCACCATTCAAAATAGCCTCACGTCCTACATCCACTTGAAACGTATCCCCTTCACCTGTCAAAAAACCATTAATACGCTCGCGCACATGATGCAGAAAAAGATAAGCTAAAATAATTCCTACAACGCCTAAAATGAGAAAGAGAAAAATAATGGTAAGAGGTACACCAGCAATAAAAAATAGCCCCCCCCATGTTGCACTTATTAAAACTGTTTGTCCAATATCAGGCTGCAAAACCAGAAGCACACAACAAATGGCATAAAGTAGAATCGCTAACGTATAACCCAGAATTCCCCTCCTGCGTATCTGTTCTGAAAAAAGCCAAGCGGACATAACCACAAAAGCTGGCTTCATAAACTCTGAAGCCTGTACAGAAAAACCAAATAGTAGAATCCACCTCCGTGCTCCCTTTAATTCTGGACCCCAAAATAAGGTTGCAACCATAAGAGCAAGCGTTACAATGAGCAAAAGAGCACATAAACGACGAATATTAGAAAGCGAAAAAAAGGAAATGGTAACCATCGTAAAAAATGCTGAAATGCTAAAAATGATATGCCACCGAACAAAATAAAAACTATCAGCAATTCCGATTTTTTTTGCAATAATAGGGCTGGCAGCAAAAGACAGCATAATGCCAATTCCCATTAAAATTAAACAAGCTGCAAAGATAGAGCGATCAATCGTCCACCACCAATTAGCAATTGGATCTCTATCTGCACGCGTCACCATGATATCCACCTTATCCATTTTATAAATATCTCAAAGTGATATGGTTCCCCAGCCTATTTAACAAACACTTTAAAAACTAAATTACACAAAAAAAGATTCTGGAGTCTTAACGCAAAAATATTTTTTTATAACTGATGCTTTTTTATTGTAACTGCATCACAAAAGAGACAAATGCTTCGCCTCGCATTTCATAATTTTTAAATTGATCATAACTTGCACAAGCAGGTGACAAAAGAACCGTCACCTCTTTTGCTTGAAAACCCATTGCGTCAACAGCTGCTTCACGCACTGCATTTTTCAAAGTTAAGCTCATAGAAAAGGGAAAAGCAGATCCAATAGTGCGAGCAAATTCTTCCGCCGCGCTCCCAATCAAATAGGCTTTACGAATTTTAGGAAAAAATTCTCTAAGAGACTCTATCCCTCCCTTTTTTGCCTGTCCCCCAACAATCCAAAAAATATCATTAAAGGTGGAAAGCGCAGGAGCTGTTGCATCTGCATTAGTCGCCTTGCTGTCATTGATAAACAAAACCGCCCCCATTTTACGCACCTGCTGCATACGATGATCCAACCCTTTATAACTTGCTAAATGCTTGTTCATAGAAGGATCGGTTATTTTTAAAGCCTGCAACGTTGCCAATGCCATAAGGGCATTTTGCGCATTATGACTCCCACGTAACACTGCCATAGGAGCAAGATCTGCAAGCATATGGCGCTGTCCTTGACGAACAGAAAAGAGCTTGGTCCCATCTGCATAAAAACCATTTTCAACAAAATGATCCTTGGAAACTGCCTCAATTTGCTTCCCCTCATGAAGTAACTGTTGATATAAAACCCGACAAGCTGCATCATCAACTGAAATGAAAGCCTGAGAAGCCTGAGCAATTAGATGCCTTTTGGTTTGCACATAACAGGAAAAACTTCCATGTCGATCAATATGATCAGGTGTTAAATTCAATAAAAGTCCAATGGTCGGCTGAAGAGAGGGAGTAAGATCAATTTGAAAAGATGAACATTCAATCACATAAATACGTTTTTTTACAAAGGGCTTAAGGGTCAATATTGCCTTTCCGATATTTCCACCCATCTGCACATCATAGCCCATTTTTTCCAACAAATGCGCAAGTAAAGCCGTTGTGGTTGACTTGCCATTCGTCCCCGTAATCGCAATGAAAGGAACATCTTGGTCACAAAAACCATAATGCTGTAAAAAATGCTGGCGCGCACGAACAAATAATTCAATATCACCGATAATTTTTATATTTTTTTTTCGTGCTTTTTCAACAACCCAATGGGGTTGAGGATAATTTAAAGGAACTCCAGGAGCTACAATCAATGCAACAAATTCTGACCAATCTTCATAACGGAGATCTCGTGTTGGAATATTGTGCCGAAAAGCCATTTGCACGCTTGAAGGACTATCATCCCACGCCACCACTTCTGCACCACCGCACATCAATGCTTGTGCCGTTGCTAGTCCAGACTGTCCCAACCCAAACAGAGCAACTTTTTGACCTTTATAACACGTAACAGAAATCACATTCTCACCGCAATTTAAGTGTTGAAAGACCTATGAGAGCGAGAACAATCGAAATAATCCAAAAGCGTATCACGACTTGGCTTTCAGTCCAGCCTTTTTTCTCAAAATGATGATGTATCGGTGCCATAAGAAACACGCGTTTTCTTGTTAATTTGAAATAACTAACCTGAATAACGACCGAAAAAGCTTCCACAACAAAAAGCCCACCAATAAGAACCAAAACAATTTCGTGTTTCGTAGCAACCGCAACAGTCCCTAAGAGCCCTCCAAGAGCCAATGAACCAGTATCTCCCATAAAAATAGCTGCAGGTGGTGCATTAAACCATAAAAAACCAAGCCCTGCCCCAACAACAGCTCCCAATAAAATAGCCAATTCACCTGTTCCCGATACATAATGGATTTGGAGATAATCAGCAAAATTCATATTACCAGAAAGATAAGCAATCAGAGCAAAAGATAAAGCTGCAACCATCACAGGAACAATAGCAAGCCCATCGAGTCCATCCGTTAAATTAACCGCATTACCCGTCGCAACAATGACGAAAGCAGAAAAAGGAATAAAAAACCAGCCCAAATTGATAAGATAATCTTTTAAAAAAGGCAAAGCTAATCCAGATGAACCAATTTTCAAGATGGCAAAAGCCGCAATTGCCGCAACACAAAACTCCAAGCTTAATCGTGCTTTCCCAGAAAATCCTTTGTCTGTTTGTTTTGCGACCTTAAGATAATCATCATAAAATCCAATTCCCCCAAAAGAAAGCATAACCAATAGCGATACCCAAAAGTAAATATTCGATAAATTACCCCATAAAAATGCCGATACCACAATGCCGATTAAAATCATCAATCCACCCATTGTAGGTGTTCCAGCCTTTTTAAAATGTGTTTGAGGACCATCAGCACGAATCGGTTGCCCCTTACCCTGCCGCAATTTAAGAGAAGCAATGATGCTAGGTCCAAACAAAAAGACGATAAGCCCCGAAGTAAGCATAGCCGCTATCGTGCGAAAAGTAATATAACGAAATACATTCACACCTGGAAGCCAATCACTAAACGAAGAAAAAAACAACATCATTGTACAAAAAAACCTCTTAAAACTATGAAGAAACCGCTTTATAGCGATCAAGCAATGCAGTCACAATATTTGATGAACAAAGGCTATTGGATGATTTAACCATCAGCAGATCCCCAGAAGAAATTTCTGCTAAAAGAAGCGGTAAAATTTTCTCAATATTTTCAGTATAATGAACCTTAACACCAGAAGACAAATCACTGACTAAAGATTTCATCGCCTCACCAAATAGAAAAACCGGATTAGCACCAGAAAGACGTATTGGTTTTATTAAATCACGATGAAGCTTTTCACTATACTCCCCTAACTCTAGCATATCTCCTAAAATAGCAATTCGCCGCCCCCCTTTCCCTACAGGTCCTGTAGCAAGAAGCTCAAGTGCAGCACGCATAGAAGCAGGATTTGCATTATAGCTTTCATCAATGAGATAAAATTCACCCCCATTTGATAAAGACAGTCGATAACGAACACCTCGCCCCTTTTGAGAAGAAAAATAGCGAAAAGAAAGAAAAACAGGCTCTAACTCAACCTCCATAGCATCACAAGCAGCAATAACCCCTAAACTATTTTGCGCAATATGGCGTCCGGGAGCACCAATTTGAACCTCCCTATCCCTCCCCCCAATACGCACAATCATAGAAGTACTATCAGTTAGAAGACGTATATCTTCCGCTTGATAATCAGCATCTTTAGTCTCACCAAAGCTTAAGATCTTCTTTACACTGCATTTCTTTGCTTTTTGAACGAGATAAGAAAAAAAATCACTATCCGCATTTAAAATGGCAATTCCTTTTTCATCTAATCCTTCAAAAATTTCAGCTTTTGCCTTTGCTATTTCTTCAAGATCTTTGAAAAAAACCATATGTCCTGCACAAATATGCGTAATGAGAGCAACATGCGGACAAACCAGTTTGACCAGAGGGCGAATTTCATCTCTATGATTCATGCCAATTTCAAAGATACCATAATCACTCTCCACAGGCATCCGCGCTAAAGTGAGTGGAACCCCCCAGCAATTGTTTAAAGAAGCGAGATTCGCATGAACATTCCCAGCCGTTGCAAGTGCTTGTTTCAAAGCTTCTTTTGTCGTTGTTTTTCCCACCGATCCTGTTATCGCGATAATCTTAGCTCTTGAACGTTTGCGTGCAGCTTGTGCAAGTTGTTCTAAAGCTTTCAAAACATCAGGAACGACAATGAGTGGAGCCGATATCTTTTTCATATCCCTCAAACGGTGTTCCGCAACGATAAGAACGCCTGCACCTCGTTCATAAGCTTGCGCAGCAAAATCATGACCATCAAGATGATGCCCTTTAATGCAGAAAAAAACATCACCTTCCGCAAGAGTACGGCTATCAATGGAAACCCCAGAAAAAGTTTCTGGCAGGCTTCCCATTACAACACCATTAACTGCAGCAACAAGTGCTTGCTTATCCCATAAAGCTGTCATTTCTTTCGGTCCTCTAAAGCTTCTATCGCTTTCAGACGATCTGAAAAAGGATAAGTTGTCTGCCCTATAATTTGGCCATCCTCATGACCTTTTCCAGCAATGATTAATGTATCACCAACTTTCAAAAGCTCCACCGCGTAAGAAATAGCCTCACCACGATCTGCTATCTCTATTGCTGTTGGCACCGCCTGTAAAATATCCTTGCGTATTTTTTCTGGCATTTCTGTGCGAGGATTATCATCCGTTACAATAACAATGTCCGCTTTATCCGCGGCAATTTTTCCCATCAAAGGTCTTTTCCCTTGATCACGATCTCCTCCACAACCAAAAACAACAATCAAGCGCCCTTGCGTAAAGGGACGAACAGAAAGCAAAACCTGCTCCAAAGCTTCTGGTTTATGAGCATAATCAATATAAACAAGGGCATTATTTTCTGTCTTTCCCACAAACTCTAACCGCCCAGGTGCCCCCTGCAAAGTTTCAAGCGCAGAAAAAACCTTACGAGGTGAAGTACCCGTTGCAATTGCTAACCCCGCTGCCATAAGCGCATTGGCTACCTGAAAATCTCCAGCTAAAGGCAAATCAAATGTATAAATATTATTTTCCACACGACACTCAATACACTGTTTTGAGCGTTGATGTTCGACACGATTAATCGTGATAAATTGCCCCTTACGACCAATTGTCAAAACACGGCGGCGCGCTTGTGTAACAACATCAATAACCTTTTGTGAATAAACATCATCAGCAAAAATCAAAGCAGGAGCAGATACAGGCAAAAGTGTATCAAACAACCTCATTTTAGCCCGCAAATAATCCTCTACCCCCGTGTGATAATCCATGTGATCTCGCCCTAAATTAGTAAAGGCACCAGCCGTTAAACGGACTCCATCAAGTCGTCCTTGATCAAGCCCATGCGAAGAAGCTTCAAGAGCTGCATGAGTCACACCTTCATGAGAAATTTCATAAAGAAGACGGTGCAAGACGACCGGATCAGGTGTTGTGAGAGAACCATAAACATTCCGTTTAGGAGAAACAACACCAACCGTTCCTATACTCGCAGCACAAAATCCAGCATAAGTCCAAATTTGCCGAAGAAAAGAGACAACAGATGTTTTACCACTTGTACCAGTCACAGCAACGACCGTTTCAGGCTGAGAACCGTAAAAACGTGCAGCTGCCAACGCTAAACTATGACGAACATTAGAAACACGTAAAATGGGAACAGATAAATCCTCAAGAACAGCATGACAGTCTGTAACGATTGCTCGTGCGCCACGCTTTATTGCATCATCTATATAGTGTCTTCCATCACTTTTTTTCCCTTGAACAGCGACAAAAACATAGCCCGGCAAAACTTGCCGAGAATCCACACTTATTCCTGTTATTTCTATTGAAGAAAGACTTTCATCTTCAACACATTCTGTAAAAACTGTTCCCAACAACATGATAACGCACCTTTATATTCATTTTACCGTTGTTTAACGAAACTTGAATTGCTCTTTTTACTTAAAAGAAGCTCATATTCTTTTTTAAAATCGGGTTTTACACCAAGAAAACTAGCTGTGCGACGAACAATATTAGCAAGCATTGGTCCAGCATTCATTCCCGCTGTTGCTGAACGCTGTCCCTCCTCTGGCTTTGGTTCATCGATAATTGTTAAAACAACATAAACAGGATCTTCAATAGGAAAAGCAGCAAGAAAACTATTGAAATTTTTTGTTTTAGAATATTTTCCATTTTCAACTTTTTCAGCTGTTCCTGTCTTACCACCTACACGATAGCCTTCTACTTTTGCATTACGTCCAGAACCAATATCACTATTTAATTGATAAAGGTAACGCATATTTTGACTTGTTTTAGCCTGCAAAACCCGTTTTGCATGGTGCAGAGTTTGTTCTTTTGTCCGTTTTAAAAATGTCGGAGCAATTAACCAACCACCATTCATTAAAGCAGCAGCCCCGACAGCTGTTTGCAAGGGTGTTGTTGCCATACCATGCCCAAAAGAAATCGTCATAGAATGTATATCCTTCCAATGATGTGGCACAATAGGGTGGGCAACTTCAGGCAACTCTATTGTGAGACGATCCAGTAATCCAAGTTTTTGTAAAAAACCACGATGTTTATCAATCCCTATCGCCAATGCCTCTTTAGCAGAACCAATATTAGAAGAATAAATAAAAACCTCCCATAACGTTAAGGGTCGATTTTTTCCATGAAAATCATGAATAGTATACCCACTACTTGCTTTTATTGGCTTTGAAGCATCAATAATACTGTTTAAATGAAAAATATTGGAATCAAGTGCCATGGCGGTCGTAAAACTTTTAATAATTGATCCCATTTCAAAAGCTCCTGCCGTCATCCGATTGAGACGATCACTTTTTAAAGCTTCGATAGGATTTCCAGGATCAAAATCTGGTAGTGATGCCAAAGCCAAAACTTCCCCCGTATGTATATTTAAAATAACAGCTCCTGCAGCAATTGCCTTATAACGCTTCATAGCCTGAATAAGTTCATCATGAACAATTGCCTGAACACGCACATCAATCGAAAGCTGAACTTGTTTTAATGATTCTTCCATGGCAAGACCAGCGGCACGCAAAGCACTCAACCCCGCATCATCAATATATTTTTCCATACCTGCAATGCCCTGATTATCAACATTCACCATACCGAGAATATGGGAAGTTACAGGTCCATCAGGATAAAAGCGACGAATTTCAGTCCGAAAACCAATTCCTGGTATACCAAGAGCCATAATTTGCGTCTTCTGCATTGGTGTTAACCCCCGCTGTATCCAAGAAAAACTAGATTTTCTTTTTAAGCGCTTATAGGTTTCCTGCCAATTAAGATCAGGCAAAACTGTTGAGAGCAATTCAATTGTTTCATCCACATCAATAATACGTCGTGGCTCAGCAAAAAGTGAATAAGTTTTAATATCTGTTGCCAATAAACGACCATTACGATCAACAATATCAGGCCGTGCCATCAATTGAAGAACTCCTGGCCCCTTTGCTTCTTCAATCTGTCCGCCTTCCAACCCATAAGAAATAAGGCAAGCCCCCATGATGCCATATAAAATTAAAAAGCAGAACAACGAAAAAAGCAAACGTGGACGACTAGAATAGGGACGACGAACAGAAACATTATGATTATTCAACGAGTTCTTTAAGCGCTTTTTCTTCTGTGAGAATAAAAAAGTCGATTTCATTACTGCGCGCCTTTTTGGACAACACTATTGATCTGAGAAGCCCGATTATTTGTCAAAATATCCTGATTATCTTCCAAGATATTTTGTTTAATCACTTCTTCAATTTGATCATGTATCCGTACCGGAATGTCTTTAAACTCCACGATTTGACGCGGCTGTATAACCTCTAACCCAAGTTCTTTCTGATAACGTTTCGCAAGTTTTTGCATGCGTGAAGGCCTTATCATCACAGCCCACTCAGCATGAAGCAAACTTACCGTATTTTTTGCTGCAGCAATTTCATGCTCAAGATGAAGAACTTCGTTCATTCGTTTTTGAACATCATATTTTACCTTATAAGTAAGTCCTGCCATACAAATCATAATCAACACTAAAATCATATCAAATGTACGAAAAACTGTCATTTTTTACTGCCTTCAAAACTGGCAATCTCTGCTAAACCAAATAATTTCATATCTGCTGCAAGAGCCTCTGCTTCAGTCCGTACACCAATACGCAACCTCGCAGAACGTGAACGAGGATTTTTCTGTAACTCCTCTTTAGTTGCCGTGATCCCACCTCTAAACAAAGGGAAAAATGTTGCTGGAGCAGCCTTTATTTCAGGAAGATAGCGTGATCTCATACACTCTCTAGAACGAGCCGAAAAAAATCTTTTGACCATACGATCTTCAATAGAATGAAAACTGACAACCCCCAAACGGCCTCCAGCTTTTAAAACGCGTTCAGCAGCAAATAAACCACATGCCAATTCACCAATTTCATCATTAACATAGATACGAAGAGCCTGAAATACACGTGTTGCCGGATGAATGCGATCTCCCGGCTTACGTCCTATCAACGCTTCGATAGCATACGCCAAATCACCTGTACGCAAAAAAGGCTGTACAACACGACGCTTTTCAATCATCCGTGCAATTCGCCCCGCATAACGCTCTTCCCCTAATATCTTAAAAATACGTGCCAAATCCCTTGCTTTTAAATGATTGACAACATCGCTTGCTGTAAAACCAGTCTGAGCCATTCGCATATCCAATGGACCATCTTTTTGAAAAGAAAAACCTCTTTCTGCTTCATCAAGCTGCATTGAAGAGACACCAATATCCAAAATAACTGCATCCACCTTCTCTTCAACGACACGATCGAGCTGTGAAAACGCCATATGGACCAAACGAAGGCGTGGAAAAAATTCTTCAACAAGCGATTGTCCCGCACTGATAGCATGAGGATCACGATCAAGAGCGATCACCTGTGCCCCTGCCTTTAACAAAGCGCGCGTGTAACCACCAGCACCAAAGGTGCCATCAATCACTTTTGCTCCAACCAATGGCATAAGCCCAGCCAAAACTGGCTGCAACAACACTGGAATATGGCGTTCAGCTCTTTGATCCTGCTTTATCAAAATAATCCGTCTTGAAGTTATGCTGTCTTAAATCAACAGCTCTCTCATGGCAACTGATCTTAGAATAACCTGGTCTTCAACTTTCACATTAATCACAATGAACGAAAAAACTAAAGTTATCCCAAAACAGATCCTAACGCATTATACTTAAAGAAATGTTATAATTTTTTTTTAACACCCTTTGCTCAAGTGTCCATTTCAAACACATAGACTCCATAAAAGACCATATATAATTGATCTTATAAAATATCGCCTATCATCATGAAATATCAGTCGGCCTATAAGCCGGGTTCTGTAGAGTAAAGCTTACACTTTACATGGCAACCATTCATCTGGGACGGATGTTACCATCCGCCTCGTGCAACCTACCCGAATGACTCGCCCGGAAATCGGCTGCAAATTAAATTTTGCACGTCATTTCTATTTGGTCTTGCTCCCGGTGGGGTTTACCTTGCCACATTCATTACTGAATGCGCGGTGGGCTCTTACTCCACCCTTTCACCCTTACCTATAAAAATAGGCGGTTTACTTTCTGTGGCACTTTCCCTAGGGTCACCCCTGCCGGGTGTTACCCGGCACCGTCTTTCCATGGAGCCCGGACTTTCCTCACCTGCCGTATTTCAGTATCAGACAAGCGCGGCTGCCCAGCCGACTGACATACTGATTTATAAAACATTTTCTGCTCCGTGAAAATAGCATCTTAAAATATTTTATGACAAACCTCTCTCAACAGATGTTTTTATTTTAATGAAGCCAGATAAGTCTTTACTTTTGCGCAATATTTCGCTGAAATAGAATTCATTTTTTTTGCAGCATGGCCTGCATTATATTTAAGGATTGTACCACATGTACTTCCACCACTGAGTTTATAGGCCCGTGCCAAATAACGCATACCATATTCAAGATTGGTCGCAGGATCATACAAATCCTGTACAGAACCACTAAAGCCCAACCCTCGTGCCGTAGAGGGTTTAATTTGCATCAAACCTATTTCGCCAGCAGCCCCCTTTATACCTGCCTTATAATTACTTTCAACTTTTACAACAGCATGTGCTAAATTAACGGGAACATTATATTTATTCGCAAATTTCTGAATAAGAAACTCATAAGGACGATCAGGAATCTTAGAAGCAACAATCACTGAGGATTCTCCTGATTCCGCAACATTTAAGACACTATGAGTCCAACTTACATCAAATACAAAAAATACAGCACACGCTGTATTTAACAAGATTTTCAAAAATTGCATTTTCTTTCTCTTCACTCAAACATTCTCAAATTCTAGCCGCAAGTAATTTGCAAATGTATTATACAAAAAAGAAAGCAAAATAACGTCTTTAAAAAGGAAATAGTAAGACAATTTCAAGCTAAAATTATAAAATAAAAGAATATCTCTTTATGCAAAAATCATAGATTGCTCTATATCATAAAATAAAGAAAATAAAGAGACTATAATTAATCTTATAGCGTATTAAATAAAATGATATAATCTATAAATTGCGGCTATCGCTATTCTATAAATCAATTTTTATATTAGAAAAATCGCATCTTAAATAGATGTAACATTTTTTACATAAGATTATTAATTTTTTTATTGAGATCAATCCCTCAAAGCAAGAGAGACAAGAATATCTTTTTACCGAAGATCCTCAATATCAAAAAAGTTTCACAAAAAATATAAACTGTTATCAATACTTCTCTCTGGTTAATAAACACCCACAGCACTCTTTATGTCCGATAAAACCCCAACAAATCATAAAACAAATCCCCGCTCCCATCATTGCGCATAAAAAATTCATAAATATACTAAAACCATCATACTCTTTACCAATTCAAAATATTGCAACAGACTTTTAGCTCTCAAGATGCCTCAAAGAAGCTTTTTACTTCTTTTTTTGAAAGAGCTTTTATCCACACAAGCCTCTCACTTGTAGTGCACAAGAAAGTGATTTTGATTTTTTCACCATGAATAAATTTAAAACGAGAGAATTTTGCAATTCTTAAGATTCTCACTTAATATGAAAATGACAAATTACCATTATAAAACAATATGCTAAAAAAGCTATATCCGTCTTTATCTCTACAACAAAGCTTAACAATTACTTTTGTCTGTTTTTTTGAAAAATGTTAGGAAACTCAATACCCCCAAAGCCTTTTAAATAAAAATAAACCCTCATCTTCATTCAAATATTTTTTTCTTTGTCACAGACTACCATCTTATCAGCCTTGCACTTCATTTTCAGAAATCATACAAGTGGATAAATATCCTAAAATCCGTAGAACAAAGAAAGCTTAAATCCTTTAAAAAATTTTTATTTTCTCATATCAAATAAAAAAATAACCGGCATATAAAACACGGTTAACGTGTTTTTTATAGTCAATACTGCTTTTGTCATTGTAGCGATTGATAATGCAATTAACTTGGACCAATACCCTTGATAGACTTTCTATCACTCCTGTAATGATTGCAACATTACCCTTATACTCCAATTGCTTACCTTTTGAGAGATAAATTTTGTTAATACCTTACAAATTAATTATCTCCTCACACTTTTCAAGACTTCACGAAAAGCTCTTGCTCCTTAAAATAAAACCCAAAAGCGCGATTAAAAAAATAGCTAAAAATAAGCATTAGCAATGGAAGGACGAGAAATCGCTTTTGAAAGAGCCATAGCAACAGTTTCACCAGATTTGTGAGCCTGCTCACGACTCTGACCACTTTTAAAAGCAAGCGCAATTACATCACGACGCAGCTGCGCAATAAACACCTCTTGCTGTTGAGGACTCATCTTAGAAAGATGCTTGATAATATCTGGAAAAGATACAGACAATCTCTCTAACAACTCCTCCTCTGTTACATCAAGCTTCTGAGAAGAAAAAGAAGAGCGACCGGAAAAAAACTGATAAACAGCACTACTTTGAGAAGCAAAAAAGACAGCGCCAAAAATAAAAAATACAAATAAAATAAAAACAATACGACGCGAAAAAGATTCCATTATCTCTTACCTAAAGATCATAGAACACAAACATAGATTCCTTTTATGATTCTCCTTATAGCATTCAACGATGCTTCAATAAAGAAAAATCAAATTATTGAAAATGAATACGCTAACACTATCCGCCCAACAAAAACTGCCCCTCTATGTATTTAGGTAGTATAGGCGAAACAATAACAGATCTTACACTTCCCCTAATAACACGCTACAACATCCCCCAAAACAATTATAAAAAGCCTGACTGAGGAAATCCTCAGTCAGGCCAGACAATCTAGGGGATCCACGCGGGGGGGGGGGAGGAGGTTCCCCGATCGTCCTCTCACATCAACCACTAAGATAGCCGATGCAATATTCTTGCTATGGAATAAAATTCTTTAAACAACAAGAAATTCTTATCATCTTCTACGCAAAAAAACATAAAAGAGTTATAAATTGTTTAAAAATGTTTAAATTTAGGCAAAAAAAGTTTAAAATGACCCAATTTGAAGCAATTTTATTTCAAGAAGCATCAATTGGAATCTACGATCATTATAACTTTTAAATAGTTTCTTTCATAACTCTGATAATCATAATCAAAAAAAACCGTAATTTCTACGTATCCACCCTATAAAAATCAAACTATATAAAAGTAGAATCACTTTTCCAACAGCAATCACCACAAAAATAAAAATGTAGATTTTTAAAATCTTATCTATCTTCATAAAAAATTCTGTAAATGATTATTAAAATATTGTCGCATCTCTCATGTAACAATCAATGAAGAATTTAAACAGCTTAATTTTATGAAAAAATGAGAACTCTGAAGGTATTTTTTTCGAATCACGTCCTATAATCATTCCAAATAACGATAAACTATTTTACAATAACCAACAGGCTCTAACGCATTTTAACATAACAAACCGAGATCAATGCAGACCGTTTCTCTTAATCTCTATCATTTAAATGATCCCGTAAAATAATACACACAGTAGTTTCTATGCTCAAAAATTGTTATAGTCTGTTCTTCTAACGTAAATAATGCATTGATTTACAATCATAACTCATCATTTTACAACTTACATGAGAGATCTCAAGAACGTGAGATTCCCTTATTTTAAACCTTCGTCTATTGAATCAATGAATAGCCATACTACGGCACATCACAAACAAGAAAAAGCATATGGATAAAAAACATAAAACGATGATGCCCTATCAATTTTACGCTATACTAACGGGCTGCATCATAAAATGAGCAGTAAGCATAAAAAGAAAAAATCACTTTTGGCAAGAAAAATGGACTTATTTAATAACCTTTTTAATAACCTTCATACTTCTCATGATAAAGAGATACGAAACTTTAGTGTAATATCACGCTTTTCTTTTCTACTTTCAGCCACGGACTATCCATAGATTATCGTCAATCTTATTTTTATGAATATAATGAAAAACACATAGACAAACGCCATATATGAATGCTTGTAAGAAGAAATAAACGTAAAGTCAGATACGCTATTATAACCATTGTTGTACAAAATGTTTTTAAAATTCAGAATATCACTTCAATCCATTACTAATTTATGAGTAATTTTATGGCGTCATCTACCAAGCTTTTACGTTTGCTATTACTTGTAAATCAAGACCTGCTCCTAACATGGCAATATGCTTGAGATAAAGACTAGAGCAAATGAGAACCATGTAAACAGTCCCAGCTTTTATATGCCCAATTAGAGTAAAAATATTTACGTCTGTTTGAGTAATCTTAAAAAAGCCATCATTTATTTTGAACGAAACATAAAAGCCCAAAGATAAAAACCTATTGCCATCTTTACCATCCCTTTCATTTGCCTTTACGACTTTCAAACACGCTCATAACGCTGTGTTTTAAATAATGAAAATCATGCATTGTCTTACCCTTTTACCCCTTCGTCTTTTTAGAGCATCTTTTTGCACCCCTCACTAAAAATTCCAAGGTACTTCTTATCTAAGCACCTGTTTAAAGAAACATCGTAAGATCTATTGGGTACCACCATTTTTGACATTTATGAAGGTATGAGCCATCACTATATTATATTGTGCGCTATTACATCATATCGCCGCCGCTCTCATATTTAGAAATATGTATTTCCTTTTACAAACGGTATTATTTAGATAAATATCTTCTCTTGTAACAAACAAACAGACTCTTTTGGATTCTGAAACAGGAAATTTGAAATGAAAAAATATTCCTATATTCGAGCCTCTCATTGAAATCTAAAAAATCAATATATTGGCTAATAAAACAAATATGATATCAAGACACCTTAAATAACGATCCTCATAGGCTTAACTCTATAGAAGATGCTTTCATTACACAGTACACAGCCACCAAGCCCCTGTAAAACACCAATACTCTCATATAAAAACATAATACAAATGTAAAAAACAATAGATTATCAATGATTGAATAAAGTTTTATCTCTACGCTATTCCTTAAGAAAAATCAGAGAATAAAGCAGGTCAACAAACGCGATTTATGCAAAATTGACTTGTTTATCTTTGATATCGTCAACTAATAAACGCGGATCACGAGCAAGCCAAAGCGTAACCATACCTTTCTCACTGTTTTCATTTTGTATAGGAGTAAGACAAACCGTTTGTTCTAGAACAAGTCTCGTATTTTTAAGCCATTGTTCTATTTGTAAAGCCGAAAATCCAAGACGCATATGCACTTGATCAGAATATGAAGACTCAATTTCATGATAACCAAAATCCACAATCAATAAACGGCCATGAGGACGCAAAACACTTGATATCTCATGAAGGAATATTTCAGGGTTTTCAAAAAAATGTAAAACCCAATGAAGAATAACTAAATCAAAAGTTGTATCTCCAACAGACAAGTGAAAAACATTGCTATCAAGCACGACTTGAACCCCATGCGTATAAAGATTAGAAAACAATTTTAAGATAGAGTCTTCACCTCTTCCAATATTCAGCATCGTCTGAAATGGTTTATCGCCAATGATTTCAAGTAAAGCGTTTTCTACACCATGATCTGCCATATAAGATGACCGTAATACATCCCGTTGCAACGCATTTTGTAAGAAATACTTCTTCCTCGTTTTTTGACGCTGCTTTTTAACATCCTTCAAACGTTCTAAATCATGCGCTAACAACACATCATTCTTTGGCAAAGCCGAAAGAACACCCATCACAATGTCTTCACCCCAAAAATCATGACAAAGCTTAAAATAAAGGCTATCCCCCTTCTGATAACGCTCAATCAATCGTGCTTCGTACAATAAACGTAAATATCGTGATATACATGCTTGCGACTGATCAAGAATAAAAATAAAATCAGGGATTGTTAAATCTTCATGATGTAAGAGCCTAAGAACACGTAAATGGCTTACTTCTGCGACCGCTTTCAGCAGCTCAACCATTGCATCTAAACTTGCACTTTTTTTCATAATTATCCCCTCAACATTCCTATAAACATTTGTTTATAGGAAAAAAATTCAAGTATACAACGCATATTCTCATCTATTTTGTGCTCTCTATTTTATCATACTATGAAAAAAATAGGCTAATGTAAAAAACGAACAAATCTTATCCATCTGCTTCTCATTATAATATTCATGATAAATCAATCCAAATCATTCTCTTACAGCTCATAAACAGAGAGGACATATAGATAAAAATATCTTTTATGCCCACCTCAAAACAAAAACTGTATACCATTGAGAAAAAATAAATAACATGATGATGCCAGCTTGCATTTTTATTAAGTAAAGATGGTAATGCTCAATGACCAGAGCATTTGTAGAAGTAGTGCTATACTCTTCATCTCCTCCTTTTCATTGCAATTTTACAAGAAATAACCGGTTATATATCATGATTAGAACAACCCTATTTAGGCTATAATTTCATAAAGTGTCTCTTACTCTTTTCAATGAATAAAAACTCCCACAGAGTACACACACTCTTTATTTATGAAATAACAAACGCAATAAAATACACTATTATTCCAACAAAGTTGAGATAAGATAAAAATTCTAGCGTGTAAGAGGTTTATAATTTGCATGCTTAGGATTAAGAGATTCCGCCCCAAGACGACTAACTTTATCAGCCTCATATTCAGCAAAATTACCTTCAAACCATTCTACATGACCATCACCTTCAAAGGCTAAAATATGTGTTGCCAATCGATCAAGAAACATACGATCATGCGATATGATAACTGCACAACCAGCGAAATTTTCCAATGCATCTTCCAATGCACCCAATGTTTCAGTATCAAGATCATTTGTCGGTTCATCAAGAAGAAGCACATTCCCCCCCTCTTTTAGAAGTTTCGCCAAATGTACGCGATTGCGCTGCCCTCCTGATAAATTTGCCACCTTCTGCTGCTGATCTGCCCCCTTGAAATTAAAAGCCCCGCAATAAGCGCGGCTATTCATCTCATATTTGCCTAATTTAATAATGTCATTTCCACCAGAAATTTCCTCCCAAACAGTTTTATCCCCCACCAAGGAATCGCGACTCTGATCCACATAACTCATGTGAACTGTTTCACCGATACGTATCTGACCTGAATCGGGCTTTTCCTGTCCCGTCAACATTTTAAACAAGGTCGACTTTCCCATACCATTGGCCCCAATAACGCCGACAATGCCACCAGCAGGAAGTTTAAAAGAAAGAGAATCAATCAATACACGTTCACCATAAGCTTTAGAGAGATTATCAACCTCAATAACAACCTGTCCTAATCTTTCTCCAATAGGAATAATGATTTGCGCCTCTCCAGGACGGCGCTCACGTGCTGCTTGAACCAACTCATCATAAGCCTTAATCCGAGCTTTTGACTTTGCTTGTCGCCCTTTTGGACTAGAAGCGATCCATTCTTGCTCACGTGATAAAGCACGTTGACGCGCTGCCTCTTCACGGCCTTCCTGAGCCAAACGCTTGGCTTTAGCCCCCAAATAAGCAGAATAGTTCCCCTCATAAGGAATACCTCTACCGCGATCTAATTCTAAAATCCAACCCGTTACATTGTCGAGAAAATAACGATCATGGGTTATCAAAAGCACAGCCCCAGGATATTCACGTAGATGCCTCTCAAGCCAAGCCGTCGTTTCAGCATCTAAATGGTTTGTCGGTTCATCCAAAAGTAATAAATCAGGTTTTGACAAAAGCAATTTACAAAGTGCAACACGCCGCTTCTCACCACCCGAAAGTTTTGTTACATCCCCATCGGCTGGCGGACAGCCAAGAGCAGCCATAGCCATTTCCACTTGACTTTCTAAATCCCAAAGATTCTGACTGTCAATAATGTCCTGAAGCTGTGCACTTTCATCAGCCGTTTCCTCGCTATAATTCATCATCAATTCGTTATAACGCTCAAGAACTTCCTGTTTATCTGCAACACCTTCCATCACATTACCACGCACATCTTTGCTCGCATCAAGCAAAGGTTCTTGTGGTAGATAACCACAGCGAGCTCCTTCAGAAATCCATGCTTCTCCCGTATATTCCTTATCTAGCCCAGCCATAATACGTAAAATAGTTGACTTCCCTGCACCATTCGGCCCTAAAATACCGATCTTCGCATCTGGATAAAAAGACAAATGAATATTTTCTAGAACTTTTTTATTGCCGTAAGACTTGTTAAGCCCAGCCATATGATAGATAAATTGACGTGCCATAAATTTCTCTTTATATTATGCGATATTAAAGATTAGGATTTTGAAAAAACTGCTTTTGCTTTTTGAAACTGTACAGTAAATAGCACTTACGTCGTATCAAAAGCTTTCGCTTTATATTGGTACATTTTTTCTAATCTCACAAGCCCCAGTATGGTCCTGAATGCAAAAAAACATCCCCCTAAAGAGCAAAAAGCAAATCTTTTTAGCTGTACCTGAAACCTGTTATCAAACATTGCCTCTCTTTTCCATACCAGATATAACATTGTATTTTTATCGTATTAAACCGACTTATCAATGTAATATGGTACCACAAAGAAAAGCAATTCTCTATGCGCCTTCTTTTCTCGCTTTATGGGCTTTATATTACGCAGTAAAAAATCCTTCTCTTTTTTCATCGATTTTTTGCTACGGAAAGCAATGGACTTCACCCCTTGCCTTGATATGGCTTAAATTACGTTTACAAAACGACCGCCGCCTTATGGGATCTGACGTTCCAAGTCCAATGATCATGAAAGCTTTGCATCAACACGTAGCAACAAATGAATACAGTGCACTTCCCATTGGTACGTGGTTACAATTCGTAAAAAACTATAAAACCAATTGTAAAAACTTATCCATTCCCCTCTTTTGGCTTGATAATTATAAAAATAATATCAATATCCAGCATATCATTTCAAAACTTCAAGACGACATATAGCTTTTTAAAAATACGATAAAAGCTCATCTCATATAGGAATATATTTATGGAAAAAAAAGCCTTAATCGTCATTGATGTTCAAAATGACTTCTTACTAGGTGGAGCACTTGCCGTACCACAAGGTGATGCTATTTTACCCGCCGTCAATAATCTCATAAATCATTTTGATCACATTATCTTAACCCAAGACTGGCATCCCAAAAACCATTGCAGCTTTGCTTCCTGCTATCCTGAAAAAAAGCCCTATGATACAGTCACTCTTGACTATGGTCCTCAAATACTTTGGCCTGATCATTGCATACGAGGAACACAAGGAGCAGAATTTCATCCATCTCTTAGAGTGGAAAAGGCACAACTTATCCTTAGAAAAGGCTATAATCAAAAAATGGATAGCTATTCTGCTTTTCTTGAAAATGATCAAAAAACACCAACAGGTTTACAAGTTTATCTTAAAGAACATGGTTTTACTAAGCTCATTATGTGTGGCTTAGCAACTGATTTTTGTGTCGGATTTTCTGCTCTTCACGCTATGCAATGCGGTTTTAAAGTTAGTGTTTCATTAAATGCCTGTGCTGGTATTGATGTAAACGGATCACTAAACACTATGCTTAAAACAATGAACGAAGCCGGTATAGAACTTTTAATGGTCTCTTAAAATATCCTTCTCTAATCTACCATTATAATACACTGATTTATAAAGGATAAATCATTTTGCACATATTTAAGTAAGAGTCCAGAATATCGTAAATTCTCTCATTTCAAACCTGTTTCAAAACCATTCTCTTACACGTTACAAAGAGAATCCAATGTATGAATAGAAATCATTCAAAAAAACAGCAAAAAGACCTCTTATGAACTATTAATGCAAAAGCTTGTCATAGTATTGAAAGCTGGTAAAAATTATAGCATCAGCTTTCTATCTTATATTTAGATCAAAAAGTATTCTAGAGATTGTATATTATTCCCTTCATGGGTAGTATTATGCAATGAACTCAACTTTAAAAAATGCAAATAAGCAATAAAATAGTATTTTATTTTGCATAAAAGCCCTCTTTCTATTCAAAGATATGCGATAAACAAAAGTGTGAAAAAGGGAGAAATCTCCATTACTTAGATACAACATGTTTATCTAATTGACGATGCTTAAAACGAATCGAAGAATATAATGCCATTCCAATAATACAGACTCCCACAAGTCCTGTTAAAACTTCAGGAACCGATATAATCGTTTGCAGATACATAATCACTGCAAGAACTAGAATTGCATAAAAAGCACCATGCTCTAAATAACGATAATGCAATAATGTTCCTGATTCAACCAACATAATTGTCATAGAACGAACGTAAAATGCTCCGATACCAAGACCTATCGCAATAATAAAAAGGTTGTGTGAAAAGGCAAAAGCACCAACCACGCCATCGAAAGAAAAACTAGCATCAAGAACTTCTAAATAAAGAAACGCCCCTACTCCCCCGTGAGCTACTGTTGTTAAAGTCTTTTGAGGAGTATCCAAAAGATGACCGACAACTTCAACACCGATAAAGGTTAAAAGTCCATAAAGTGCTGCCAATAAAAAAGTTATTTTATTTTCTGCGTCAATCTGACCTGAAACCAATAAGATCAAAATCAAAACAATTGCAATATCAATTCCAACAAGCGCCCCAAACTTTTGAGCAGGTCTCTCTATAACATTAAGCCAATGCACTTCTTTTTCAGAATCAAAAAAATATTTTAAGCCAACCATCGTAAGGAAAGTTCCTCCAAAAGCAGCAATCCCCATATGCGCATCGGTTAAAACTTCAGCATATCGATGTGGTTCCCATATCGCTAATTTGACTGCCGCAATTGGATTAATCCCAACAGCAACGACAACCACCAATAATGGAAAAACAATTCTCATCCCAAATACAGCTATCAAAATGCCCCACATAAGAAAACGACGACGCCACAATGGACTCATTCTACTAAGAACACGCGCATTGATAATAGAATTATCAAAAGATAAAGAAATTTCCAAAATTCCTAAAACAAAGCAAATAAAAAAATATTTAAGAAAACCAGTAATACTTTCCGTTTCAAACCAACCAATAACCCCTCCTAAAAAGACACCAATAATCGTGAAAAAAAAAGCAAACCCAAAATAGCGTAATAGGGCCATGATCATTCCTCAAAGTTTATTTTCTACTTCATCTAAGTACACCCAGTACCAATCCAAAGTTTGCATCTCTTTAAAGTTGCATCTATTAATGCAGAGGTGTATAGAATATATATGGTAAAGTTACATGAAAATTCTCTCAAAAAAAGCAAGAGACAAATGTAGCAACAAGGAATTTTGTTTTGAAGTGAATATCAATTTTCAATACAATAAGTGCAAGATTGCTTTCTATCTACACAAATAAAAAAAATAACAAGAAATTAAAGCTATAATATTGACATTATATCATAGAATATTAATACATAGTGTGCTTTTATTATTTAATGATTTATACCATGATGATTTACCGAGGGAGATAATTCGTGGCACGTCCTGAAACTGAATCAAAAACCATATTTGGAAAACGTTTACGTTATGTACGTCTTGCTTTAGGCGATCCATCACGTGAAACCTTAGCTAAAAGTTTTAGCATGACAAAAAATTCCATTGCTTTTTATGAGCGTGGAGAGAGAGAACCCAATCTTAGTGTCTTACAAACATACCGCACGTTATATGGTGTCAATATTAATTGGCTTTTAACTGGACAAGGAAAAATGTTTGACACCGAATATACAAAAGGTGATTTTGACTGGAATTATTTTATTAAAAAAATCGAGGGACTGGAAGAAACTCTTGCCGATAGTGATCGTAACGAAAAACTAAATCAAGAAAAAATCGACAGTTCTTATGAAAAACTGCAGCAATATTTGTCAAGACAAGGTTTATCAAATGGTTTTAACCCTAAAACTACAACCTCTCTTATCGATATAAAAGCTAAAATGGCCAATTCTTATACCCTTAGCTTATTCATTGATTTACTCATTCGAAGCGTATCCCAAAAAGAGGTTATAGCTAATCAATAAACGTCTATTTAAAAAGAAAAAACAAGAAATGATTAAACTCTACCAGTATGGAAAAAGTATTTTTTACTTTATCCTTGCTGGTGAAATTTTATATAATTTATAAACTTTTTTCTGTAACGACAGAAAAATATTTGCGTTGTAAATGAAAGTATAGTGTCTTTAAATTAAAAAAAATAATTTTATAGTATAAAATTCTCATTCATATCTTATTGACAATAAATTTTTTCTTGTTAAAAGAATAATAGCTCTCATAGAAATTATTTTTTAAGGTCAGAAAATTTAAGGGGAATATATTGACGACTTCCTAGAGAGACATACATTAATGTTTACAAGCGGATTAGTTAAATATTTATCCTGAAAATTATCAGCTATTTTATGAGGTGGGAAGCATGTATTTTGAGGTGTTTCAAGGAGTTCACAATCAATGGTACTGGCGTTTAATCTCAAGAGATGCACAAAAAATTGCTTTTTCTAGTAAAGGTTATCCAACAAAACAAGATATCCTAATCAATATTGAGCAAATAAAAGAAATTACACATAAGGCTCTTATTAGAGAACTACAGTCCTAACGTTCTTTACCATTAAAACAAGCGTCTATTTTGTATAATGGTATGGTAGTCACTTTTGTGACAAATGAAAAGTGATTGATTTCCCCTCAATGAGAGGAAGTTCTGTATTATTTCTGACGCTCACAAATAACAGTCATATTCTTACAGATTATATGTTTATTTTCAATCATACTCAAATCTCTATAGCCTTTATCAAAAAGAAAATCTTTTAAGTTTTGTATTTTCCATAAAAAATAAACGCACATGAAGAGAAGATAAATCATCAATGATGAAATATATTTACTCTACAAGATATTAATATCTTTTACGTTCATATTCCTCTTCTGTATCTGATAATCATAACTGACTTACCCATTTCATCTTCATAAAAAGTAAATATCTCTTTCTTTCTATTATCATGCAATTTTTTATACCTATTAGCTGAAACTATCGTAGCATTTATACCTTACATCTAAAAAGAACGTGCAAAATTGTTTCCAGTAATAATATAAAATTGCTGGATTGTATAGACGCGCTTTTTAATAACCAGCCTACCTATAAACTGATTTATCATCATAAACTCTTATTTTATAATCAACGACGCTCTGTCTTATAAACTTAAATGTTGTCATAAAATCAGAGTAAACTTGAATATTCTCTTCCAATACAATCTCTCCATCAGCACCATAATTGGCTTTATTAAAGTTTATCTCTCTCGTCATTCCAATCTTCCTAACACATTTCCAAACCCTTTAATGCAAAATATGAATACAATCACTCTTTATCATCTTCAGATTTAAGCATTTTTTTATATTTCTTTTCATTTTTTTCATATTGCTTAATTTGTTTTTTCAGTTTTTCAATTGCTTGGTCGCGTCTTTTAATCACCATACTTTGCTCTCTAATAGCCCTATCTCGTTCTTCAGTCATCTTCATAGAATCTCTTAAAAACTCATGCTTTATTCTTCTAGATTCCTCTTTTAAAATTTTCACTTGACTGCGATAATATAAAGAAAATCGAAATATAACCCCGCTGCACAACAAAACAACAATCATTGCTCCCAATAAAATTTCGTTTACACTCATTTGGATCTCCCTTAATTGTCGCTCAAGTGATCATCTTGACCAATTTGTTTTATCCTCAATCAAAAAAAGAATGCAATAAATTGCATGTTCCAAGTGTGAAAAGTCACTCTCGGCGTTCTTATTTTCTCCATTAAAGCATTGATAAATGACGCAAACAAATCTCTGAAAGAGGCTAAATCTACACTCACACCAATTATTTGCGACACGTTTATTGACACAAAATACAAAAAATAAGGAACGTCAAATAAAACTAACGACGCAATCCAATCATACAAGCCTTGCCCAAATCGTTCCTATCTTCCTTTTTTACGCCATGAGGAATGCGGCTATATATGAAAATTTTTCATTATTACAAAAATCTTCAGTGTCACAAAGCACAGCATTTCTATAAAATTTTGCCTTCCCACAAATCTTTACATCACCACAAACTAAAGCATCATTATAAACTCGAGCCTTTCTAAAATCACGAGTATCACCACAAAATTCAATACATTGAGCATTCAAAACTTGATCAAAAAAGACCGCATTAGCATAAACATATGCATCTCCACTCATATTCAAATAACGATAAAGTTCTTATTTTTCATAAACATGCGAACTCTTACGAACGACTAAACAACCATATGTTAATGCATTTTTATCAATAATAACATCATTATAAACACAGACTTCATTATAAACCGCAGCATCATAAAAACACATTCATCGCCATAAGGGCATTGATCGAATGTACAATTCTACCAAACAACCACCTTTGTGGATCAGATTACCTTCCTGTTTAATAAAATATCCAAGATCACTTTTTTGATATTTCCCATTTTTTTACGCATATATACGATATACCATCTGATAGTGATCTAATTTATTACAATAAAGAAGAAATCAGTATTCTTTGTCTATGCAATTTACATTTTTTCTACAGCCATTATCCTATCTCTTAAGGCTCTAAAGCTTCGTTATATTCACACACTACCTCAACGCAGAATTTTTTTTACAAATTCTGATGTTGGGGTATATCTTGATTTATAATGCTGCTACGTATACTATTATAGTGAAATCTCATAAACATACGAGTGTGCATCGCCCTTTCTGGTATACACATTTACTTTTTCACAACCGTGGAACTAAGCAACCATTTTTATTGATTCGAATCTGAAAGTGTATGGGGACATTTTGTTATTAGTTAAAAACAACTCTATATGCTTCCTTAGCGAAGAGCTACACATGGATATTTTCACGCTCCTTGTATCATATATTCTGGATTCGCAACGCAATATTAACGCTATAGCGTAAATATGTAAAGGTCTAAAAATGACAAAGACTGAAAAAGATTGGTTCCAACGCTTAGTTGAATTGATAAAAAGTGACGGACGAACAATGATTGAAATAAGCAGAGCTGCAGGCTGTGGACAAAATTACGTCCAACAAATGATAAATGGAGGCAAGAGGCCTTCTGTAGATAAACTCATGGCTATTTTGAATACACTGGGAAATGCTAGTGCCATATATGTAATAACTGGTTTCAACATCTCCGATGAAGACTTAAAACTCATAACTTTGATTTCGTCTGGAGATAAAAAGAAGATTGAAGCCTTAAATGTTCTGTTGAATGAGCAGAATCTGTAGAATTTTCTACTTTATCCAATATCGCTTGCTTTTGAGACGTCGATAAAGACTCCCATTTCACAATAATATCAGATAAAGTTGTTTCAAATTTTTTATCATTCTTCATAGTCATACTCCATGTAGTCACACTATATAACGCTAAAGCGTTTAAAATATATCTCATACCTTAGAAAAAAATATTTGCAATAGGCAGTATGGAAGCAATTGTATACAAACTTATTTTACAAAATCAGATGAAGTTCTATTAGTCATGCACCATGGTGAAACAGAAAGCATCACACGATCCAGACCTTCTTATGAAAATTGGTATAATCTATCAAAAACGCGAATAATGTTACGCAGATCTTGCGATTCGGACCAATAAAAACTAATGTGAAAATATCCCTGAAGACACTCCTGAACTCTATATAAGAGAACACGAAAAAGCTTTTTGAAAAAAATACATCACAATTTATTCTACATAGCACCATCTATGTTTTTTTAACAATATTGCAAAGCAAGAATATAACAATGTTATAGGAATAAATTCTTATAGACAGAGCCACATTACCTAAAACTCTGTAACACGTTTACAGGTAACCTCCCCTCTAAACGCTCCTTGTAAATACTAATATAAGTCTCTATCATAAGCAAAAATGATACTATAAAAAAATAAAACGAATCACCACGCACAATCTTTGTACGTAAATTTTATACAGATTTACAACAAGAGAGAAATTCCCTTATGCAAATGAAGAATTATATTTTCAAAGTATGACTTTGAAGAAGAAGTATACTTTTCCAAAAAAACACCCTCCCTGCCAATAATTTTTCATAAGAGAAAAAACTCATAATAAAGATAAAACTCTCTATACGATCAATACGAGAAAAATGTTAGCAATACAAAAAAGTGCTAGGGTTACCGCAATATTGCCAATTCCTTATGAGAGTAAAATCAAAAAAGACGTCTGCTTTTCAATAATAATTCGGATCACATGAAAACTCTATAATTTAAACATTAAGCAAAAAATACACAAAAAAAGAAAATGGCATTTTAATGAATTTTCCAATATCATAGAAAATATTTCTTACAGAATAATAAAATGCTTATTACAATAGAATCTGGATGATGCAAAGCGATAGAAATAATTACTCAATTGACTTTTCAAAGAACAATTAATAAAATTCTTTTCAGAGAACACGCCCCCGTCATTATGAACAATATTTCTCAAAATATCAAATAGAATTCCTTTCTTGGGAAAAAGAAAATATCAACAAATGTTATCATCGTTGCCCCATGATACATATGAATGCCCATAGATCACATTCTCTTATACACTAACCTTTCATCACGATGATGCTATTCGAACGTCTAAAAGACCTTAACATCACTTAAGAAAAAAGCAAATTTACACTAAATGTTTTTTGAGCCATTTGTTCTGAACAGGTCCAATCTTTAAAATTGGTTTTATTGAGGTCTATTTATTTGCAGAACAAGTATAAATAAACTTATCCAATGAAGCTTTTAGCCTTCTATTTTATGAAGAGCACCACACAGAAAAAGCACAAAACAGTATATGAATTAAGAAAGTAAATAGCGACACATATCAGTTAATCCAAATGCTAAAAGGTTGCAAATGAGAGAACTTCTTTGATGAGACTAAGAAAACATACCATCATATTAAAGCGACTGAGAGAAAAAACTACAACAAACAACGACCAAAAGCTTCTAAAACAAACAGGAAAATAAATAAAAAACGAAAAAGGTAGAATCTCAAAACTTTTATATAAGCGATCCATTTTTCTATTGGACATTTCCCTATTGGTGGGCCCGGAGGGACTCGAACCCCCAACCAAGCGGTTATGAGCCGCTGGCTCTAACCAATTGAGCTACAGGCCCCACATAGGTTGTTTCTCTCTAAACTAAAATGCCCTATGATACAAGAGCTGACAAAGATTATAACCCATCTTTTTCTCTTTTCTATTGGTTTTTTTTTCAGTGCTCTAATTTCTTTACAAAAACTCTTAAAAATGAGAGAATAATTAACTGACAAATATAAAGGTATAGATATGATAGAAAAGAAAATTCAACCACTGAAGGGTTCTCTGGTTAAAACAGTTATATTAGCATTTACACTCTTAGCCACATCGTTGACTGTACATGCTTATGCTGAAGAAAATAAAATAAAAAATGCAACGATTACAGTGACAGCAATCGGAGAAAGTCAAGCAGCACCGGATATGGCCATTATTAATCTAGCCGTTGTTACCTATGACAAAACTGCCCAAAAGGCATTAGCTTCCAATAATCAATCCATCAATGATATTATACAAGCTTTTAAAAACAATGGCATCCAAGCAAATGATTTGCAAACATCAGGCTTATCCATTTATCAGTCGACCTCTGATAAACACCACGAAAAAAAGAATAATGAAAAACTCTATCATGTTTCAAATTCTTTAACCGTGCGCATTCGTGATCTTACCAATGCTGGTAAAATCTTTGATCAAGCGATGACACTAGGTGTTAATTCAGTTAACGGCATTACTTTTACCAACGCAGATACAAAGCCATTTTATCAAGAAGCACGTAAAAAAGCCATTACTGAAGCCATTGAAAAAGCGCAAACGATAGCGCAAGCAGCCGATTTAAAATTAGGAAAAATTATTGAAATCAATGAAAAGGATGATTACTATCACCCAACACCACGTCTCATGAGTAGAGCAGCAGATGTAAGCTACGCAAATACAAATTTTGCAGGTGGTGAATTAAATTATAACGTGAGCGTCACTGTAGTCTTTGCGATCGATTAAGTCACAAACAAGTTGTATAAAAAATCATATTACTGGCCTTCACGTAGAAGACCAGTAATATGATAAAGATAATCTTCCTCAGATAATAATTCGTCTTCGTAAATCTCTATTTGTCCGCGTGCAGAAATATGCGCTGTATGTATCGTCTGACAATCCTCTGATACCAATGGATGCCACCAATGAAGATCTTTTCCCTCATAAATTAATCTATAAGCACAACTTTCTGGAAGCCAACGCGCTGTTTTAACTATCGTAATGTCTAGCGATATACAATCTGGTACAATTAATTTACGATGAGCATAATCTCGACACTTGCAGGTTTCCTCATCTAAAAGACGACAAGCAATACTGGTTGCATAAAGGTCACCCGTATCATCGTCCTCAACTTTATGGAGACAACAACGGCCACAGCCATCACAAAGGCTCTCCCACTCAGAAATGGAAATCTCTTCTAATTTTTTTACTTTCCAAAAGGGAAGTTCTCCACTCATAAAATCAGACACACCTTTTTTAATTAAGACGATCTAAAAAAAATGAAACGTTTAATTTCTATAATTTCATCTATTTCTGTCTCTTAAAAAGATTCAACTCAATGTATACTTTAAACCATGTTCTTAAAAGCTATCTGAATAAAAAGAGAATATTCAAAAATAGCGCATATAAATGAACATAACCTATTGAAACATCTCTTTGTAAACTTAACGAAGAATAAAATGCGTCACCTAAAATGATAGAAAAATTCCGCAAAGAATATACATTTTTCATCAAAAAGTCCGTATGTTGCAATATAAGTTTATTCCTAACAGATCTCATTTCTTAAAAACGAGCCGTGCTATACGCAAGGTAATGTTTTTATCGTTCATTTCTTGAAAGCCCCCTACTCTCTACTCCATAACCACCCTTTGCCCTATATCTATTCTTTTGAGACAGAGAAGTATAAAGCCCCAAAGCTAAGAAAAACATTAAACATCGCAAACTTTCTAGATTGTTCAAATTCTTCCTATGTTTTTCTCAAGAAAGTATCCAAGTACAACATGAAGCACCTCCCCCCTTCATTAAGAAGAAGGAGGAAGTTATTAAAATGGACACGCATTCCTTATTTAAGAATCGAGAAAACTGCGCAATTTTCGTGAACGGCTAGGATGTTTCAATTTACGAAGTGCCTTTGCTTCAATTTGACGAATACGCTCTCTTGTAACTGAAAATTGTTGTCCTACTTCTTCCAACGTGTGATCTGTATTCATCCCTATTCCAAAACGCATCCGCAAAACACGTTCTTCTCGTGGTGTTAATGAAGCAAGAACGCGTGTTGTCGTATCTCGCAGATTAGCTTGGATAGCAGCATCAATTGGTAATAACGCATTCCTATCCTCAATAAAATCACCCAAATGGGAATCATCTTCATCACCAACAGGTGTTTCGAGAGAAATAGGTTCTTTTGCAATTTTAAGAACTTTTCGTACTTTTTCTAACGGCATAGAAAGCTTGCTAGATAATTCTTCTGGTGTTGGTTCTCGTCCAATTTCATGGAGAATCTGACGCGAGGTACGAACAATTTTATTAATTGTTTCAATCATATGAACAGGAATACGAATTGTACGTGCCTGATCAGCAATTGAACGTGTAATAGCTTGACGAATCCACCATGTTGCATAAGTTGAAAATTTGTAGCCGCGCCGATATTCAAACTTATCCACAGCCTTCATCAAACCGATATTGCCCTCTTGAATAAGATCAAGAAACTGCAAACCACGATTGGTGTATTTTTTTGCAATTGAAATGACAAGACGCAAATTAGATTCTACCATCTCTTTTTTTGCAATTGTTGATTCGCGTTCACCTTTCTGCACCTGCATAACAATCCGACGAAATTCACCAATCGAAATAGCCGTTTCTTGCGCAAGATTTTGTATATCACTTCGCAGTTTTTGGATTTCTTTTGCTTCACGCACCGAAAACTCTTTCCAACCAGGTGTAGGCAAAGCAGCAATATAATTCATCCAATCTGCGTCCAATTCACGCCCTTGGTATTCTTTTAAAAAGTCCTCATGGCCAATGCCATAACTATTGGCAATCCGTTTCAACTTACCTTCATTATGAATCAATCTCTTATTGATGTCATAAAGCTGTTCAACCAAAGCTTCGATACGATTTTGGTTTAAAGAAAGAGATTTTACTGCTTGAATCAACTCACCCTTTAATTGAATATATTTCTTCTTCTGAGAAGATGTAAGGGCCCCCTCTTTACGCTCTGCCAAACTGCTTTCAACATGCTGATCTTGTAATTTTCGTAATTTTACATAGGTTTGAGCAATAAAATCCAATGTTTCCATAACTTGAGGACAAAGTTCATTTTCCATTGCAGCAAGCGATAAGTTAACATCGTCCTCGTCCTCTTCATCATCGTCTTCAATGTTTCTCTCTCCTGCGCTCTCCCCCATATTACGTATACCAGAAGACATTTTTTCTTCTACGGTCTTATCAACTTCACTTCGCTCAATAACAGGAGCCTGCTTTGCTTCTGGACCAGCATAAGTCGTTTCAAGATCAATAATTTCACGAAGAAGAATACGCTGCTCTTTTAACTCGTCACGCCAGATAATAAGAGCCTGAAAAGTTAAAGGACTCTCACAAAGTCCCGCAATCATTGTCTCACGCCCTGCTTCAATACGCTTAGCAATGGCAATTTCGCCTTCCCGCGAAAGAAGCTCAACAGCTCCCATCTCACGCAAATACATACGCACCGGATCATCCGTACGATCTGTTACTTCGCGTTTATTCGTTGTCGTTGCAATTGCGTGGTTAGAGGCTTCTACTAAATCACCCCCCTCTACCGTAACTTCTTCTTCATAATTTTCAGACTCAACTTCATCCTCATCATCCACAACATTAACCCCCATCTCAGAGAACATCGCCAAGATATCTTCAATTTGTTCGGATGTAACCTCGTCAGAAGGAAGAACAGCATTGAGTTCATCCATTGTTACGTAACCATTTTTTTTGGCAAGTTTAATCATTTTCTTGATGGCATCATCAGAAAAATCAAGAAGAGGACTATCCAAACTCGCTTGGTTTGTTACTTCTGCATTATCTTTCTGTTTAACCTTTGTTGCCATACCATAACTCCACTCGATCACTTCACAGTTTCCATGTGACCAGTTTTTTTGTTCTCACTAAAATCTACCAATAGTTACTCAATATATACTTCCTGTTAAGAGATTACCATTGGAAAGAATACATTTTGTATACGCCCTGACATCCAGACAAACTTGATACCCAGACAAAAACGCGGGAAAACTCCAGAAGTTTCCCCGACACCTCTCAGCCCTTCTGAGATAATCTCTGCACCCTATCGTAAGAACCAATTTCCCGCTTTTCCTAAAATTTACCCGCTTTTCCTAAAATTTAATTGTCATCTTTATAAAAATGTCACTCCACATAAACTTCCTCATCTAAAATTTAAGTGACTGATTCGCATTAAAAAAGCGAATCATTTTATCGTATCTTGTGTATTCCCGTCTATTTTTTCATCCAACCAACTTCCAAATCCTTCAATTAACGCTTCTGTTGCCTGCATCTGTTCCAGCTCATTTTTTACCTCACGAAGCAGATCAAAAACCTCACTCTTAGGATTTTCTACAAGTTGCTCTTCAATATCCTGTAACCTCTTATGTAGGTGGTGTTCTTGAAGATGCAAGTAGACAGCTTGTTTTAATATAGCACGTGCATTTTCTATAGGGGCTCCACCAAGGATAATACGCATACCAATATTTTGCACAAGATATTTCATACGCTCTAACAGAGCCTTTTGCCCTCTTTTTTCTAAGAATGCAACCATCGTCTCTTTATCATGAAGCTGTTGGTCCCCAAGAATTTCCAACATAGCTTGATGAAAAATTATCAATTGAGTATTTTTTAATTCTAACTCAGAAAGAATTTCAAAATTTTCATACCACAACTCAGGATAGTAAGCTAAAGTGAGTAAAATCACTGCTTCACGCAAAGGGATAGATTGCGAAGAATTTCGTACTATTTCAGAATTTGCTAACAGAGAAAAGGTTTGATCTTTAAAGGTCCTATTTGGTGAAGATTGACCATATCGCCCTTCCCCCCTTTTTTTCGAAAAAGAGGGACGAAAAAAATCAAAAAGGCGTTTTTTTACATCTTGCAAATAATAACGACGGACATCTTCATCCTTAATCGTAAAAATTTGTTGTTTTAGTTGTTTTTCTAGCGCTGCTCGTGTCTCTGGAATTTCAAAATGCTTTCCATAGGTAGCACGCCACCATAAAAGCTCACTCAAAGGAATAGCTTTTTGCAAAAAAGAAGAAAAAAGCTGTGCTCCACCAGCACAAACAATTTCATCAGGATCTTTCCCTTGTGGCAACAAAACAAAGCGTACACAAACCCCAGCCTTTAAAAGAGGCAACACACGATCAGCAACACGAAAAGCAGCTTTTAAACCAGCATCATCACCATCAAAACACAAAATAGGTTCCTTCCCCATCTGCCATAAAAGCTCAATTTGCGCTTCCGTTAATGCTGTTCCTAAGGGTGCTACAACTCCTTCAAAACCAGCTTTAGTCAATGCAATGACATCCATATACCCCTCAACAACAAGGAGTGAATGAATTTTTTCATCGCCAACAAAGCGACTATTTTTGCGAGCTGCTGCCGCGTTATAAAGTATATTTCCTTTATGAAACAGCACTGTTTCAGGGCTATTGAGATATTTTGCTCGTGTCTCTTTCTCTAATGCACGCCCTCCGAAAGCCACCACACGTCCACGCAAATCTTCGATAGGAAACATAATGCGATTTCTAAATCGGTCATAAGAATCCGCGCTCTCCTCATGCACTGAGAGAAGCCCACATTCTTCCATTTGCTTTATTGAAATGCCCCGTGCACTCAAAGCTTCTTTCAAAGCTGTACGCCTTACCGGTGCAAAACCAATGCGGAAACGCTCTACAAGCTCTGGTGTAACACCACGTGCATCCAGATAACGACGTGCTTGCATACCTCCTTTATCGCGTAAATTATATTGAAAAAAATCTGTGGCAATTTTCATCACATCATAAAGGTCAGCTTTTTCCAGTTGACGTTTATGACTTTGTGAATCCAAAATAGGGAGTTTCATTCCCGCAAAATCAGCCAAACGCTCTACACTTTCTGAAAAGTGCAGTCCATCAAGCTCACACAAAAAGGTAAAAATATCTCCACTTACACCACAACCAAAACAATAATAGCGCCCTTTATGATCATCACAATGAAAACTTGGCGTTTTTTCACCATGAAATGGACAACAACACCAAAAGTCTCCCCGTGAAGGCTTACTTTTTCGAGGATCAAAATCCACCCGTTGACCAATCACTGTTGAAATTGGGAGTCTCGTACGCAGTTCATTAAGGAAATCGGGCGGAAAACGCATTATCTCTCACAGAGTTTGAAAATTCTTTTTTGCATATTTAACGACTTTAGAGCATAATTCCAATACTTCCTCTTAAGCAGTTGTAAAATTTTAAACCCTCAACTGCATATATTTTTAGAAATGGAGAATAAAAAGTGATCGAATTTATTGCTCAATATCCGTGGTTAGAGGCTATTTCTTGGCTTGTTATTCTTATTATAGCTGCCCTTTTAGTGAACTTTCTAGGACGAAAATTACTTATTCACGGAGCAAAAAAACTCTCTTCTTTTCTCCCCCAAAATACAACGATCGATATTAATAATGCTATTCAATACATAGCGGATATCATTTCAGCTTTTATTCTTTCAATTGGTGTTAATTTTATCTCAACATTGCCCGATGCATTTAGCACTATCATCGGTAATGTTGCTAACGCCTTCATTATCTTCTTTGTCGTCCTGACAATTTCTTCCTGTCTCAATGTCATTAACATCCTTTACGAACAACGACCAACAGCACGACTAAAACCAATAAAAGGTTATATTCAAATTGCTAAAATTGCACTTTTTGCTGTTGCAACAATTTTAATGGTCGCTACATTGATTGACCGCTCCCCTCTTATTCTCTTCTCCGGTCTTGGTGCAATGGCCGCGGTTCTCATGTTAATTTTTCAAGATACGCTTCTTTCTCTCGTTGCCGGTATTCAAATTTCATCCACTGATATGGTTCGTGTTGGGGATTGGATTGAAATCCCCAATCTCGGTGCCGATGGTGATGTTATTGAAATTGCCTTGCATACTGTTAAAGTTCAAAATTTCGACAACACCATCACCTCAGTTCCTATCCGTAAACTTGTGACCGACCCTTTTAAAAATTGGCGTGGAATGCAAGAATCGGGTGGAAGACGCATCAAACGCTCTCTTTTTATTGATCAATCAAGTATCCATTTTCTCACAAAAGAAGAACAAAAATATCTTTCCCGATTTAATTTATTAGAAAATTATTTCACGCAAAAAGTAGCAGAAATTGATCAATGGAATGCTCAATTAGATAAAAATCATGATATCTTAGCCAATACGCGCCGTTTAACCAACATTGGAACTTTTCGTGCTTATGTTTTTGCTTATCTACAACAGCATCTAAACATCAACCCTAATATGACCTATATGGCACGACAATTACCTCCTACAGAAAATGGTTTACCCTTAGAAATCTATTGCTTTACGAACACCACCGTTTGGATCGACTATGAACAAATTCAAGGCGATATCTTTGATCACCTCTATTCCATTCTACCCTGTTTCGGTCTAAAGGTTTTTCAAAATCCAAGCGGTTATGATTTTAATCAAGTATTAAAAGCAAAAGTGAAATAAAAACAATAAACTTCAATTTATTAATTTGAGGCAACCACATTCACAACAACAAAGAAAGAATAAAGTATCATGAATGGTTCATTGGTACTCCTTCATCTTGCCGGCGCTATTTCTTTACTTCTCTGGGCCACACGCATGGTGCGCACAGGAGTTGAACGCGCCTATGGTGACAGACTTAAATATAAAATGTGCCACGTCGTTTCAAAACCATTGTTTGCCGTAAGTTTTGGGCTTTTTACAGCAATGATTTTACAAAGCTCTACAGCAATAACACTCCTCGTTGGCTCTTTCGTTGAATCTGGTTTTGTCTCTGGAGTAGCAGGACTTATGGCTGTACGTGGAGGAGAATTAGGATCAGCAATCGTTGTAAAAATTCTCACCTATGACCTCACTCTTGTTGTACCCTTGTGTCTTTTAATTGGCACTTGTATCTTCATGGCAACAGAAAAACGTGAATGGCGTCAAATAGGACGTATTGTCATCGGTATTGGTCTTTTGATTTTATCTTTAGAAATGATAAGTACCGCGACAGAACCTTTACGTGAAAGCGAAGTTTTGCCTAGCATCATTCGTTATCTTTCAAGCGATCCTATTTCCACTTTTTTGTTGGCTGCTGGCTTAACCTACCTCTTACATTCATCCATTGCAGGAATCATTTTGCTGGTCAATTTTGCCAACTACGATCTTATCCATACGCAACTCTGTGTTGTCATGGTTCTTGGTGTCAACTTTGGCTCTTCTCTTATAGCACCACTTTTAACGCGCAACGCCTCTCCTAATACCCGCCTCGTTCCCTTAGGAAATTTACTCATGCGTGGGGCAGGGTCAATCCTTATACTTATCTTATTTCTCTCCTTTCACCCTCCCATCACATGGCTTGGCAATAACGCCCCTACTCAAGTGATCAACGCCCATATCATTTTTAATATTTTCATTCTCCTTGCTGGAATACCGCTTTCAAAATGGGTTTTAAAATTAACCACTCAGATCGTGAATATAAGTGCAAAAAAAATGCAAGCCGACAAAACGCTCAATTTATCTGATCAAACAGCTCTTGATGACAGTGTTCTTGATCGCCCAACTCTCGCCCTCTCAAATGTCATGCGTGAAGTCATTCATATTTGTGATCTTGTAGACATCATGCTAGAAAAAATTATGGGACTTTATGAAAAGCCTGATCCCAATATTATTCGTGAACTCAACCAATTCAACACCATATTGGACAAAAAACATATCGCCATCAAACTTTATCTTGCCCGATTAGCGGGACAAAAATTATCTGACGAAGAAGCTCTTCAAACGCAAGAACTTCTAGGCGCCTGTATAAAATTAGACCAAGCAGGCGATATCATTATTCATAATATGTTGATGCTGGTTAAAAAGAAACAACAAAAAGGTTTACAGTTCAGCAGCGAGGGCTGGAGTGACCTCCTTCGTTTCCACGCCATTGTACTAGCCAACGCGCATATAGCATTTAACGTTCTCGTCTCACGTGATACACACACTGCACACCTATTGGTACAAAAAAAAGATCAACTACGAAACTTAGAAAAAGAGATGAGTTTAAAACATTTTAAACGTCTGCGTGAAGGGGATCTCAAAAATGTAGAATCATCCAGTCTTCATCTCGACACTGTGCGCGACCTCAAACAAATCAACTCTCTTTTGACCTCAATGATCTACCCCATTTTAGAAGAACAGGGACTTCTTCAAAATTCTCGTCTACGCAACCCTGCTGAAGAACAAGCAGAAAAAAATTAAACTTTTCAAATAACTTGAATAAAACACACATCACATCGATTATTCAATTTTGAATATGGTCAAGATATTGATTTAATCAAAATATCTTATTATTCGACAATTTAAATGAGCTTTCTTCATCGTAAGTTTCTTTCATTTAAAATCTATTCATGATGAATTGCTCAAAGTCATTTGCTTGCACATTACAAACAAAGCAGCATATAGAATAGAACTCTTGAAGAAAGACGTAAAAATGCCTAACCATCTCAAAGCCAAAACTGTTAAACACATAAAGAATAGGTCAAGAGTATGATAGTTCTAACCTAAACCCGCCTTGTAAAAAGGGAACCGCTTCACAGTAGCAACGAAACAGAAATACTCTATAAGGAATACAAAACCCCACAAAAATGCAACGTTTATATCAAGATTGGTAGAGGTTCAACCTATACAGCCATGCTATAACGTGTCAACGAAACAGTTTTCATTTCAAAAATCATTGATATCAATTGGCAAGCTCCAAATTTTTAAATATCCATTTTACTTATTACTTTAATCACAATTGTTTTTTAAATGTAAGAGAGAGCTTAAAAAGCTTATAAATACACTTTATGAGTTCTTAAAACATTTTCACTAATATTTTCTTCTTTTATTCATATTTCTCAATTAATTAATTTGTTTATAAATTAAAATGTATTATATAATTTATACTTATTAATTATTATATATAATATAAATGTGATTATTATTTTAATATAAAGGAAAGTAATAAGTAAAATCTCTAACAGAAATATCCTTTCCACTGGGTAAAAAAGTAATAAATCTTGATTTTTACAAAGTTTACTCTAGTTACAATTTAAATTCAGGCAAAGGAGGATATCATGGAAAATGCAAACATAGGTTGGATTGCAGCTATTATTATCGGCGGGATTGCAGGTTGGGCAGCACAGTATATTATGAAAAGCCAAACAGGAATATTGTTAAATATTATCTTAGGGATTATTGGCGCTGCGCTAGCAAGCTTTCTTTTTAGTCTTTTAGGTGTAAGTTTTGCTGGTTGGCTTGGCTATCTTATTTCAGGTTTTATAGGAGCCTGTATTCTTATATGGATAGGACAAAAAATTCGATCATAGAGTATTTATTTTTTACACCTTTTGGGATTCAATACAAAACTAGGAAACAACTAGCAGAGTTTGAAATATTCCCCTGTAACTTGTTGTTACCAATTTTGATATGATGGTGAGATGCTTAAGCTGCGATTTTAGGCATACACCATCACCGTATTATAAAACCAAATGCAGTAAAGAACTTTATAACGCACCATTTCATACCTATATAAACTTACGCATATCAGGAGAGATATGTTGCGTTACTTTAACGAAATACGAACTGATTTTTGTACCACGTGCGCAAATCCAGCTTATCTCACTGGAATAACAACCCATAAGGTTACAAAAATCACTAACGATGATTAAAGATTCTACCGTATAATGCTTAATAGCTTACACTCTATCAACAATACCCTTTTTACCAAGAAAACTCGAAGAGCTTTTTTGCATCTTAAGAAATAAAGAGAGACGGAAAGAACAAAATGATAAATAATTTTTTCTAATCTATGAAATAAAATAGTATATAAAATAAATATGAAATAATATTAATGTAACTTTATTATAGAATTACTACATATTATGTTATATGAAGTAATTTTTAACAATTTTAATAATATAATATATTTTAAAGTTTTCAAAAATATATGCATTAATATAAACTTCTTTATTATAAAGAATACGATCTCCTTTACATCTCAATTCAAAAGTTTTGAATATCTCTTCACTTTCTAAAGTATAAAATAAAGTTTTGTTCCTCTTAAAAATTCCTCTTTATATCATCTTGCATAGATGAATTTTTAGCTCTTCTTTATATGCGTTACAAACGAATTTTAAAGCACGAAACATTTTTCCCATTGCTCTCATGCGATAAAGAAATTTCCGTAACACATTGTGAAAGCGCCTTGAACAAAACATAATACTTTATTTTGCTTTTTTAAATGAAAATAATCCTATAATATATACTTCCTGCATATCTTCTTTTAAAGACCTTTGCTTTCGATTTTCCCTTTGATATCTTCCTGTTAAAATCTTGCTGCTTTTATACTCCTTGTATTACAATAGAGCTATCTATTTAACCCAACATAACATATGGAATAAGACTTTAGCTGTGGAGTAAAACGATGTCTGATCTTGAAGATTCCATCTTACCACCTCTAAAGTGGTTTTCTGATCAAAGTCCTCCAATACCAGAAAACGTTCGCGATTGGCTCATGGAATCGGGCTCAATGACGCTTCGATTAAAGAAATATTGTACCTGCCTCCAAGTTCAACCACAACGCGAATGTTTTATTACGCGAGATAAATTAACAGAAGAAGCAGAGCATCTCCCCGAAAGTGCGCATTATTGGCTACGTGAAGTCATATTAATGGGAGATAATAAACCTTGGCTCCTTGGACGCACTGTAATTCCACAAGAAACCCTCCTACACAATCAAGCCTTAATGCATTTGGGAACTGTACCTCTAGGACATTATTTATTTAACAATGACAAATTAACCCGCGATTACATTCATATTGGTCAACAAGGTGCACTATGGGCACGTCGTTCCCGCTTGCGGTTAACGGGTAAGCCATTATTGCTAACTGAACTATTTTTAACAGATTCACCACTGTATCCCCACAAATAGAGGTTACTCATTTTATTCTGCATAATTTATAGATTTTATATAGCTTATAAGGGATTTAATCAGAGAAAAGAATTTCAAAATTATCTCAAGAACACATTACAAACAGAGACTTCTTTTCAAAAGATCTTTTTATTTCATAAACTCAACTTAAAAATCTCTTCCCTAGAAAAAACGTTTTAAAGTTTTGATTTTCTTATCATTAAAACCAGCACTTGAATTAAAAAGATACACACCATATTGATAAAACCATCTATATTTAAATTTCTTGCTGAATAATCACCACTCTAAAATACGGAAACTTTTTATCAAAAAAATACTTTGAAACAGCAAAAAAGACAATAATACACTCCCCAAAATTGGAAATCTGTATCAATTACCTTAATCATCCTATTTTAAAATTTTTAACAGTGCTGACAATAGATCTTTTTAAAAAAGTAAAAACTCTATAATACTTTTGTTTTTTAATGGTCTAACAGCTTTGAAAAACAGAAAATATAATACATAAAAGATGTTTCATTGCTCTATGAGAGCCCAAAAAGTTTCGTTGATATCAAAAAGTTATTTTTTTTATAATAGTATGTGTGTACAAATAAATGAAATTTATCAACATCCTACTGACTTACAAAGGCGACGCACAATAAAAAATATTTTCCAATCCCCTTGAATTAACAAGATCTATTGCAATTTCTTACGAAGACTATTGCACACTTTAGAAAAATTCATTTGCCCCGCATACCGTTCCTTAAGCCATGCCATCACCTTACCGATATCGCGTAATTTTTCAGCCTTTGTTTGTGCCAAAGCTTCACAAAGAACCTGTTCTACTTCCATCTCCTTAAGTTGATAGGGAAGAAATTCACGAATAACTTCTATTTCTGCTTGTCCTCTCTCTGCCAATTCCAAACAACCAGACTCTTTATAGGCTCGCATCAATTCTTCACGCTGTTGAAGCATTTTAGTGAAAACAGACTGTATCTGCTGATCATCCACTTCTAGCTTCCCCTCATCATAATAAAGAATATCACGATCCCTAACTGCAGCATTCATTAAACGAAGTGTAGCAAGACGCGCACTATCTTGCGCTTTCAAAGCAGCCCTAAGAGCCCCATCAATCTGGTTACGCAACATAAATTTATCCAATTTTGTTCAAGAAGAAGATGCCTTTTAACCAATCTTTATCCATCTTGCAATGGAGGATAAAAAAAATAATTAAGGACTCGATCTTCGAAAAGCTAAAACAAGACTTTACCTCTTCATGGAATGTACTTATACTGCCTACTTCAAGCAAAACGTTACCAGAATAATATACACAGCATCTGCTAAAGGTATGATTTTTGTGTAAAGTTGATCATTATACCTTTCAGAGAATAAATTGTGGATACATACTATGATACAAGCGACTTCACCCAGCCACCCTTGGAGTATCAAAAAACCTACAGCCCTCTTAGTCTTAGCAGATGGAACCGTTATTGAAGGCAAAGGAGCAGGTGCTACAGGTATCGCTGAAGCTGAAGTGTGTTTTAACACCGCCATCACAGGCTATGAAGAAATCCTCACAGACCCGTCATACACACAACAAATCGTTAATTTTACTTTTCCTCATATAGGAAATGTAGGGGCAAATAGCGAAGATATTGAAGATCTCTCTCCTCTCAATTGTCATGGTGCTGTTGGCGCTATTTTCAAGGCAGATATTACAAATCCTTCAAATTATCGTGCCAATGAAAATCTTCATCAATGGCTTAAAATGCGTAAAATTATTGCACTTTGTGGTATTGATACACGTGCGCTCACAATTCTTATTCGTGAAAAAGGTGCGCAAAATGCTGTCATTGCACATGATTCTAATGGAAATTTTGATATTCCTTCTTTAAAGAAACGTGCGCAAAAATGGCACGGTCTCGTCAATCTTGACCTTACGAAAGATGTGACATCTCAATCATCAATGCAATGGGATGAAAAACCATGGAGTTGGAATAAAGGATACGGTACAAACAATGTGCACAATCTTCATATCATTGCAATTGACTACGGTATTAAACGTAATATTCTTCGCCTTATGGCAACACAAAAAGCCCGCATTACTGTTGTGCCTGCCCACACAACTGCAAAAGAAATTCTGGCAATGAACCCTGATGGCGTTTTTCTTTCTAATGGACCAGGAGACCCCGCAGCTACGGCTCAATATGCCATTCCAACAATCAAAACATTAATTGATCATAATTTACCAATTTTTGGAATATGTCTTGGTCATCAACTTCTCGCTCTTACAGTTGGTGCAAAGACCGTGAAAATGCACCAAGGACATCATGGTGCCAACCACCCAGTTAAAGACCTTAACACTGGAAAAGTTGAGATTGTATCGATGAATCACGGTTTTGCCGTAGATTCTGCCTCTTTACCACAACATGTTCAAGAAACACATATTTCTCTCTTTGATGGCTCAAACTGTGGTATTCGAATCATTGGAAAACCTGTTTTTTCTGTTCAATATCACCCTGAAGCTTCTCCGGGACCACAAGATAGCCACTACCTCTTTCAGCATTTTAGTGATCTCATTATGAATTATAAAAAAATATCTTAAAATAAAAAGCCTCACCTTTTAGCTTCTCTCCTTCAAATTATATCATCTTCCTACGCACAATTATATTATTTTTATACCTACAACTTATTGAATAAATATTCTTATTTATCATTCTGAAACTAAAAAGAGCGCTCTGAATAGCTTAAATTTTTCTCATTCCTCTCCTCTTAAGGTCGTATCCATCAAAATCATTGACTTCTCCCCCCAAGAAAGATAAGTGGGTCGATAAAAACCATTTTTAAAAAGAGTAAAGTGCCTAACCTTCAAATAAGTATTTGATTCACAGTACAATTTTAAGCATTCTATTGTGCATGAGAAACATAATCCCTCCTAAAGAATAAAAAAAATAAAGTGTGAGACAATGCAATAAATCTCTACTTTTTAAAAGATATTGCCGTAGATGGTTTTGAAAACTGTAAAGTCGAATAAAAAAGTAATCGCAAAACAGAAAACATCTTTTCAATTTTACAAATTTATATTCTTCCAAAATGAGGTTTTCTTTTGATTCCAGAAGTTATGGCAACAAATATAAGCAATATTTTACTTCCAATTTTCCATATAAAATTTGGAATTGTTCATACAATACTGATAAATCTAACTCAGATACGTTTTAATCTTTGTTTTCAATATGCTGCTGCATTAGCATTGGATATTAATTTGCAAGCAATAGAAAAAATACGGACTCCCCTATACAAACAATATCACAAAATAAAAAAATTATTTTCACTAAATGAGAAGGATATATCGATATTCTATACAACACTTTGTGAAATAAATATCACAAAAAACTTTCTGCCTATAAAATGATACATTTTGTTTATCTTGTGCATTCTCTAGCAAAATAGTACGTACCAGCCCCTCTCAATAAATTAACGTACCCGCAAGACAAAAATAACTGTCGCAACAACAAGAAGAAAAAAGCCTCCAACAAAAGGAGCACCAGAAAAATAAAACAGTGCATTTTTATCTGTAAAACATTCAAAAAGAAACACATAAAAAACAGAACCAAATGTTAAACTCAACGAAATAACAGATGTCATCGCTCCTTGCAGTTCTCCTTGTACATTTGTCGGTACCTGCGCTGAAGCAATAGCACGTATAGGTGCATGAACAAGATACTCAAGCATAGTACACACACAAACCATATATACCATCCACCCCTGCGTCGCGAATGTATAGCCCAGCATAGCAACAGAGGCAAACAAAAGCCCCACTATAACAATATGCCAATCACTCCATCGTTTAGAAAAATAAGGCAAAATGAGAGCGACTACAATAAATTGGCCTATCCCAAAAACACTATAGGAGAGTCCAATAGAAAAAGAACTCCAATCATAGCGTTCTTTTGCAATGAAAGCCCAAATGCTTAACCATACAGATTCCGCAAACCAATAAAGAAAAAAGACCAATAACACCCAAAGAACCATCGGGTATTGTTTCAGATGCCAAAAAGCACCTAAGGGATTTGCCCGCTTAATATCAAAAAAGCGCCTATTCCATAAAGAAAGGGTTTCTGGAAGCATAACCCAAGAAAAAATAAAATTAATGAGAGAAAAACCAGCAGCAAAATAAAACGGAATACGCGGACCAAACTGACCTAAAAAACCACCAATAAACGATCCTAAAATAAACCCCAATGCGGATGCAATGCCTAACAAACCAAAATTGCGTGTACGGGTTTTATCATCGGATATATCCGCAAGATAAGCTGTACAAGTTGCAAAACTAGCGCCACTTATCCCTGACAAAAGACGCCCGATAAATAACATAGAATAGCTCCATGCTATAGCACATATGAGATTATCAAGAGCAAAGCAGATAATAGAGAGAAGCAAAATAGGACGACGACCATAACGATCAGAGAGATTGCCAATAACAGGAGCAAACAAAAACTGCATCACTGAATAAGCTGCAAGTAATTTTCCTCTTTCTACAAAAGATGTACTGACCTCTTTTCCAGTTAATTGAGAAAAATATTCAGGCAAAACAGGACAAATGATCGCAATACAAAGAATATCTAACAATAAAGTGATGAACACTAAAATGAGCCCACGCTGAACAAATTTCGGATTGAGCATTTGGTCTTGCATAACATACACACTATTTTACGCATACAATGACTCCCCCGCTCTCTTTTAACTCCCGTTTCCTTTTAAAAGTATTCTATACCCTATACTTTTCATATACAAAATAATAACAAATTAAAAATTACAAAAAGAGTCAAGATAAAAATATAAAATTATTTTTACTTGATATATAATTATCAAATTATAAAAAAATATATTTTATATTAAATGAAAAAAATACTTATGAGAATAAATCATTAACAACTCCTCGTAAGACATAGAATATCAAAATAATTTTATAGATATTATGATTAATTTTATAATACATTATTCAACTTATCATACTGCTAATTTTTAAAACATCAACTCTATTATATAAATCAATAACATATAATAATTTAAATATTTAATAATCATCGTAAAAATATATTAATACTGTAAAAACTGATTATATTTATTGAATCAATCAATATTATATGTTATTATTACATTCAAATCTAATAAGCATGAGAAAACAGTTCTTTTAGTACGTGTTGTCCGTGAACTGTTAAATTTAAAAATGGTGTATAAAATGCAAAAAATATCCCTATTAATTCTCACTTTAATGTTAGTGATAGGACGTGATGTCCAAAATTCTTATTCACAAGAGGGGGGGATAGAAAATAAAATAGAAACACAACAAACAACCAGCGTAGAGCTAGATCCCTATACTTTAAATAAATTAAATGCTCTTCTCAAAAAACGTTCAGAAATAAATGATCACGAAAAAGGAGCCATGATTGACTTTCTTTCTGAAGCTTTTTTAGGAACACCTTACAAAGCTAATATGTTACATGGCTCAGAAAATACACCAGAAAAACTGATTATTGATTTTAGAAGCTTAGATAACTTCACTTGTATGGATTATGTTGAAGCATTGCGCAAATCAACATCCCAAACAGAATTCATAAATAACGTCATAAAAACGCGTTATATTAACGGTAATGTTGATTTTTTAAATCGGAAACATTTTTTTACGGATTGGGCTTATAGAGAATATAAACTCGCCACTGATATTACCGCTGAAATAAGTCCCCATGCGGTAAAAATAGAAAAATATCTAAACAAAAAAGCTGATGGTGAAAGCTATCTTCCTGGACTTCCAGTTGTGAAACGCACAATAACGTATATTCCAAGTAACTTTATTAATGAAGAGGTTATAAGCCGTTTAAAATCAGGGGATTTCATTGGCATTTATGCAAAACTTGCTGGATTGGATGTAACACATGTGAGTTTCTTTATCATGACAGATAAAGGGCCGATGTTACGACATGCTCCTTCACACAAAGAAAATGAAAAAGTCGTCGATACCCCTTTTATGGATTATGTTGCAAAAACACCAGGAATCGTCGTTTTAAGAGCCCTTGAATAACATCATAGCGATATGAAATAGCTTTTCTATTCTTAATAGAGATATACTGAAGCTATTCAGATAAACGTCTAACTTTGTATAATCTACACGGATAAAATCATATTTGAAGAATGGCGGTTATAATTACCTTTACTGACTGAAAGCTGAAGGCAAGCAAAACTCTGTTATTTCTTGTATCATACTTTCTTTTCATATGCTCGAGCTAAGAATTATCTATAGACCACCGCCATTCTAATCTTTATGAATATAAAAAATATTTTTTGCAAGCATAAGTAAAATAAGGTATGTTATGATTATTGTCTCACAAAGTATTTTATATAAAATTTATAATTAAGCTCTATTTCCTCTCGCCCTCAAAAACAAGAGATCTATTCTTGACAGCCCTGTAAACAATACATCTTCTTAAGCCAATTTCAGCGGATAACCATTTCATGTAATTCAATTAAATGCCACCAGCAAGCCTTACTTCTCGGCATTGACCGCGCACTCAAAAAATGCTTAAGAGATCAAATTTTATAGGTCTTATCTCACCACACCTTAAATGACAGTGTACGATAACAGAATAAATCTTGCCTTAAGAGACTCTGTTTAATCTTCCCCTTTATTGATGCAAAAATACAATCAACAAAAGAGCATCATCGTATTTTCAAGAGATATGAGTTGCCACACCGTAAAAAATTAATGTTCGTAACATGACAACCCAATTGAAAAAATCTTTTTATATAAAAGGGATCACCGTTGTACCAGGAGGCAATTTTGCCTCATCTTCAGGCTCGACATGAATAGAAATACGCACATTATCAAATTCTTTTTGAAGAACAGCTTCGATTTTATCACAAATTTTATGTGCTTCTCCTACCTGCATTATAGCAGGCACAACCAAATGAAACTCTATAAAAGTAACCCTCCCAGCAACACGCGTCCGCAAATCATGGACCTCAAGCGCACCCGATGCATTTGCAGAAATCAGCTCCCGAATCCGCATGCTTTCATTCAATTCAACGCCAACATCCATTAATCCCTGAACAGCATTTCTAATCACCTTCCAGCCCTGTAAGAGAATATTAACAGCAACGATTATCGCTAAAATTGGATCTAAAGCTCCCCATCCTCCGACAAAACCAGCAATCAAACCAATTAAAATTGCAAGAGACGTAAAAACATCAGTTATAAAATGTACTCCATCAGCTTTAAGAGCCGGTGAGCGATGGAGTTTTCCCTGCCCAATAAGAACCATTCCCCACATACAGTTTATGACAGTTGCAATAAGATGAATAGCAAGCCATATTCCAGGTTTCTGCAACAATTTAACGGTAGAAAGAGCTATCCATGCTTCTCTTAAAATAACAATTGCCGCAATAATAATGAGTACCCCTTCAAGAATTGCGGAAAAATATTCCGCTTTATGATGCCCAAAGGGATGATCATGATCTGCTGGCTTCATACTTACTTTAACAGCCCACCATGCTGCCAATGATGCAAGGATATTAACGATTGATTCCAATGCATCAGAATAAAGTGCAACCGAACCTGTGATGTGATATGCCCAATATTTCAAAGCAAAAACAATACACGCAATAAAAATAGAGTATAAAGTTAAGCTTTGTATATTGATTTTTACATCCATGAACCTCATCCTTTTCTTCACGAAATAGGGAATTAATATTTTCAACCATATCATTATACTTTTGGCATAACGACGATCTTTCCTCAATATTACAGAAGCTTCATCATACAATAAACGCTTCAGCTCACCATTATTATCGTAAAAACTGCTCAGTTACACGAACAGCACCAATAAATAAAGAAGAGAGAAAATAATAGAAAGAAGAGCTTTCCCAAGAGCAATCAAACACATAACCTTCATTATTAATCGTTTTCTGAATAACTTAAAGCCATCTCACTTCTCATAAACGAAAAACTTGTTTTTGCTCAAATCTATCATAATCATGCATTTTTTTAGTCTTATGATGTGCATTATAACCCATCTATAAGCCATCTTTGCACCTTAGAAAAAATATCTTAGCACTCTACTGTAACCTTACAGGTCAACTGGATTTTAAAATATGATTTACTAAAAAATTTAGATATAGAAATGAAGAACAATGATTACCCTCAAAAAAAAGAATCTGGGCATTGGGGACCCAGATTCTTTTCCCTTAGAAATTAAGGGCATACAGAACTTGGGAAATAGCGGGGACCCAAGACACTGCACCCGATACGAGAAAAATATATGATTCCGTATCAGTATTTTCACATTATACCTATGGTTGCATATTGTCAACATAAATTCTACCATAAGTTTTAAAAAAGTATTTTTTTATCTCTCTTTTAAAATAAAAAAAATTCTAACATCTGGAAATCATAAGAAAAAAGCACTAAAAATCTCGCATGCATTTGAATATCACAACAATCAATGAAACAGATGATCCACGCCTAAAAGCCTATCATAATATCCGTGAAAAAGATCTTGTTGGACGGCAACATCAATTTATTGCTGAAGGCAAAGTAACTTTGTCCGCATTACTGCACTCAAAAGAGTTTTCTGCCATCTCACTGCTTATCGTAGCAAACCGTCTCTCTGGACTTCTACCGCTTTTAGAAAAAACACAGCCCCTATGTCCCATTTATTGCGTTCCACAAAAAGTTATGGATAATATCACCGGTTTCCATGTTCATCGTGGTGTTCTGGGTATTGGTAAACGCAAAATACTGCCATCTTTACAAAGTTTTTTACAATATCTTCCAGAAAAAGCTTTGATTCTTGTTTTATGTGGTATCTCGAATCATGATAATATGGGATCAATTTTTCGTAATGCAGCAGCCTTTGCCAGTAATGGCATTATTGTCGACAAAACCTCATGCGATCCACTTTATCGCAAATCAATAAGAGTTTCTGCCGGCGCTGCTTTAAAAGTACCCTATACACAAAACGCTGATATAGATGACATTATAGCTGCTCTAAACGATGAAAACTTTCATCTTTATGCACTCTCCCCTTCTGCCTCACACACTCTCAAACAAGCCAACAAAACCAAAAGAATGGCACTTATTTTTGGAACAGAAGGCGATGGCTTACCACCCCATATACTACAACAATCAAACACCTTACGTATTCCCATGACTGACGGTTTTGACAGCCTCAATGTTGCCACAGCCTCAGGTATTGCACTTGCTCATTTTACCAACTTTGACCACTAAAGATGATAACACTTCAAGTTATAGAACATACCTAATGTTGTGTGTTATCTACCAGTCTCCAATAATATTGCCGTTCCTTTGCCTTTGAAAGCATTGATAAAAAACATTTTTACATTTTTTTCATCACTTTCCACACCCTAACCCCACTTATGACGTGCAGAAGATATAATGTGATGGATTCAATCATAAAACAAATTTTCAATGAGAAAATCTTCCGGAAGTCTCTCATTCAAGTTTAAGGTTAAAAGATATCATTAAATCAATTTACTATGCTTTATAAAGCTGTTGTTTTTAGTTCTGAGGAAACAGAATCTTTTGTTTCGAGATTGCATAAAACGCGCTTCAACATCATTTCAGTATCGGCTGCACGTTCTGAATGTGTTACAAATCCTCCCCCAAGAATACGCGCCTCATGACCATTTCCATCATAAAGAACGCAAGCTTGCCCTGGTGCCACACCATTTTCACATTCCAATAAATCAACGGAAAAAATACCTTCTTTATAATGTAAACGCGCAAGGTGAGGAGGACGCGTTGAACGCACCTTTACAGCCACCTCAATACCTTGAGAAGGAAAATTATCTAACGACTCATCACCAAGCCAATTCACATCACGTAAAAAAAGCTTATGCGTTTCTAACATTTCACGCGGTCCAACAATAACACGTGCATTTTCCACATCGAGATAAACCACATAAAGCGCTTCACCCGTTGACACCCCAATACCACGACGTTGACCAACCGTATAATTAACAATTCCCGAATGTTTACCTAAAATCTTTCCATCAATATGGACAATAACGCCAGGATTAGCTGCTTCTGGACGCAGTTTTGCGATAACATCTGAATATTTTCCTTGTGGAACAAAGCAAATATCCTGACTATCATGCTTATTGGCAACCACAAAGCCCATTTCTGCTGCCATTTCACGAACGCGGGCTTTTGGAAGGTCACCAAGTGGAAAACGCAAATAATCAATCTGTTCTTGTGTCGTTGCAAAGAGAAAATAACTCTGATCACGATCATTATCGAGAGGACGAAAGAGTGCTCGATGCGCTCCGTGGGAACGCGAACGAATATAATGTCCCGTAGCCAAAGCATCTGCCCCCAATTCGCGTGCCGTTGCTAATAAATCAGCAAACTTAACCGTTTGATTACATGCAATACATGGTACTGGGGTCTCTCCATGAGCATAACTTTCTGCAAAAGGATCAATAACAGCTTCGCGAAAGCGCTTTTCATAATCAAGAACATAATGCGGTATTCCTAGTGTTTCTGCAACGCGGCGTGCATCCTCAATATCTTGTCCTGCACAACACGCCCCCACCCGATGCGTTGCTTCCCCATGATCATAAAGCTGCAACGTAATGCCAATAACATTATACCCTTCCTTTTTCAAAAGACCTGCAACAACCGATGAATCAACCCCCCCCGACATTGCAACAACAATGCGAGAATCCTCAGGTTGCCCTGGTAAATCAAGACTGTTTAAAAACATGTATTCATTCTCTATTTAATGCTCTGTTTAATGGCTACCTATATGTTGACATTCTGATGCACGCTCTTTAGCACTTTTACATGATTGATTGTCTTTATATTATTTTTTTATCCTTTCCACAACCATAGGCATTACTTTCTTAAGAGCTGCTGCAAACAAAAAAAGAATGATGGAAATAAGGCATAATGGTAATCGTTTAGGAGAAATCCTTTTTTCTCTTTTGAAAAATCCAGTAAAATATTGCAAGAATCTCTTCTACACACTTCAACTTGAGCTTCTTTTTACATACCCAATCACTTTATTAATTTTTTCTTTCAGCGCTTTTAGCTCTTTTTTAAATTTCATGCTCTATAAACGAATCAAGTCCTTGACTAAAGTAGAGGATACGAATGAGCAACTTGATAAAAACACAAATGAAATATGTTATTGGGCCAGATGGAAGTCCGCTTACAATTGCCGACCTACCGCCACAAACAACACGGCGCTGGGTGATTCGTCGCAAAGCTGAAGTTGTTGCGGCTGTCAGAGGTGGATTGTTAAGTCTTGACGAAGCGTGCCACCGTTATACTTTGACTGTAGAAGAATTTCTTTCATGGCAAAGTTTAATCGATGAACACGGTTTAGCGGGATTACGAACGACCAAGATTCAACACTACAGGCATGAAGTTGCCATTGATTAATAACATAAAGCAATCTATAAAACAGCCAAACTTGATAAAAGTTTGGCTGTTTTATACTATATCCAAAAGATAAACCTGAAAGAATGGATTTTTCAATAATTTCTTTTATCATCCAGCCATTAAATTAGCCAACCATTGAATTAGATTGAATCAAAATATCCTTATCATCCGCAGCAATCTTCTTTTCTCGTGCTTCCAAAAGCTGTGCACGTTGCAGCTCTGTATTAGCTTCATGGAGAGCAATTTCAGCATTTGTTTTTTGAAGTTCTAAATCACGAATTGAATTGATCAGATTATCACGTCTTTGCCGCGCTGCACGCGCAAAAGCAGAATAAGCAAAATGGTGAACATCATTGTTTCCAGATTTACGTTCTTCATGAGTAATCTGTGCTTCCAACTCTAACACCATTCGTTCAAATTCTGCGATCATCATCTCAAGCTGTGCAATTTCACGGCGCTTTCCACGCACTTGAAACATCCTCAATCGCACCATATTTTCTCGTGGCTTCATACTCACTACTCCTTGATTGCGCCAACTCAAAACTCGCATTCACACCCAATAAATATCTTTTAGTTATATATCTATCCGACAAAAACAGTCTATTAACTTGAAATTATAATAATTTTTGCCTTTCATTAAAGCATCTGAAAATACAATCTGCTTTAATAGAACAATAACTATTTCTTTAATTTTTCCCCCATTATAAACTGAAGAGGTTTAAAGCTCAGTAAATAAACACTGAAATTGTAAAAAAGTAATTTATAAAGCTCTTTTACAAATTTTTTTTAAGTTAAAGTTTATAGAAAAAGCTCTCCCTTTTTATTATGTTAAAAAATATAGGATTTTTCTAAAATAATTTTGTAGCCTCTTTCAAAAATAAAAATATTTTGTTAACCACTATCATGGATAGTGGGGAATTTAGTAGTGATTGTTACGCGTACTACTGAAATGTTCATAAACGCTTTGTTATAAGTGTTTGATTTAATGAATTGTTTTTATAACAGTGGTTTTGCCAACTGATATAAAATAGAAATGCTCCTTATGATTCGTGAAGGAGCAAAGTGAGGGATCTAAAATGCGCGTATTATTAATTGAAGATGATAGAGCAGTTACTCAAAGCATTGAGCTGATGTTAAAGTCGGCTAACTTTAATGTTTATATCACTGATCTGGGTGAAGAAGGTATCGATTTAGGAAAACTCTATGATTATGATATCATTTTGCTTGATCTGAATTTGCCTGACATGTCAGGGTACGATGTCTTGCGGACTCTAAGGTTGGCAAAAATAAAAACTCCTGTCTTAATCCTTTCTGGTATGAATGCCATTGAAGACAAGGTTCGTGGTTTTGGCTTTGGGGCAGACGACTATATGACGAAGCCTTTTCATAAGGATGAGCTCATTGCACGTATCCATGCAGTTGTTCGTCGTTCAAAAGGACATGCACAATCGGTCATTGTTACCGGAGACCTCACCGTTAACCTTGACACAAAAACTGTCGAAGTTGCAGGGCGCCCTGTTCATTTAACCGGTAAAGAATACCAAATGTTAGAGCTTCTCTCTTTACGCAAAGGCACCACCCTTACCAAGGAAATGTTTCTCAATCATCTCTATGGTGGAATGGATGAACCAGAACTAAAGATTATCGATGTTTTTATCTGTAAATTGCGGAAAAAATTGGAAGCAGTCTCTTCCAGTGTAAATTACATTGATACAGTTTGGGGACGTGGTTATGTATTACGTGATCCAGTTGAAGAGAACGTACGAAAAACCGCTTAAGCAGTGAACATGCACATTGTAAAATCTCGGAGTGTAGCGGGCCGAGATTTTTTCCCCGAGATCTTTTCTCTATTAAAAGTAGAGAACTCGCACACTAAAAATCTCATATAGAAAGCGCTTAAAGCTTAAGAAGTAACCACACCCAATTTACACATATAACCTTATCGCTCATAAGTTCAATCGAAGCCACTTTTCCCAACACAGCTTAAGCGCTTCTCTCTTATTCAAAGCTTTTTTACACTTTCTAAAACAATACAACCATCACTTTCATCAATATTTATTTTCATCTCTGTCATCTGAGCAAGTAACATTGTGTAATAAAATTGGATGACATGTGCATCAATAAGCTCTTCTTGAACTTCTCCATGAAATAACGCAAGAAAATGAGGGGGGATACGGAGAGTTCTACCGAAAACCTCAAATCGAAAAGAACGTTTATTTTCTTCTTGCAAAATCATAACAACAATTTCACCACCACGAGAAACTGTTGCGTTTGCAATCAATAATAAATTAAGCAAAAGTTTAACTTCATCTTTTTCTAACAATAAAGAAGAAGCTTGCCATTTTAAAGTTGCTTTTTCTTCTTTCATATATTGTTGAGCAACCTGCTCTGCAGTCCGTGTATCTATTTGTCCTCCACTTGCACCAGCAAAACCAAAAGCCAATCGCGCAAATTGTAGACGTGCAGCAGCACTCGCAACGGATAAACGCACCAATTGTAAAGCATCTTCTTCAGCTCCTCCTTCATCATAAAGCTCCATTGCATTTTGAATAGCCCCCACAGGTGAAATCAAATCATGGCAAATACGACTACAAAGCAAAGCAGCAAGATCCATAGGCTTCAAAGAAATATCTAACGTCATAATGATTGAAAACTCCTAGATTCAAAAAAACAAACTTTATTTTAAAGAAAAACTCTTAACATCTGATGCATAATAGGAAACATTAACAATCATGTTAAAAAATTCAGAAATAAATTCAAGAATTTAAATAACCTTATAGCTTATTTTTTATTTGAATAGAATGAAAATTCTAATATTATCTTTTTGTTTATCACTAATAAAAGGAGAAAACTCCATGGCTCTCTCTCTGCTCAAATACTGGTACAAAAATATTATATCTTTAATCTTCCTTTTATTCATCACCATAAACACTACACAAGCTCGACTAAAACCAATAGAGCAAAACGAACCTCATTATTCACTCCAAGAAATTATTGATTCTGGTCATATTTTTTTTGGAAAAACAGCTAGTGGTCTGGCTGTTGCAATTCAAAATATTTTTTCAAAATACGGTTATCCCAATGCCTATATTTTAGGAGAAGAAGCTTCTGGTGCCTTTTTTGCTGGATTAACCTATGGCGAAGGAATGGTTTTTACCAAAAGCTATGGTCAACATAAAGTTTTTTGGCAAGGTCCCTCAGTAGGATGGGATTTTGGCGGCCAAGGCTCCCGTTTAATGATCTTAGTTTACAATCTTAATGGCATAAATAATTTATGGAGACGCTATGGTGGTATTTCAGGTTCGGCCTATTTAATTGCAGGTGTTGGTTTTCATGTCCTAAAATACCATAATACCTTGTTAATCCCAATACGTACAGGAGTCGGCGCACGCCTTGGTATCAATATAGGATATTTAAAATTAACACCTAGACCAACATGGAATCCGTTTTAAACGTATTCTTATTTGAAAAGGGGTATTATGCTTATTCAATCATTTCTTTTTTTTATACTTGGAGTTGCTTTCACTTCCTGGTTACTGGTGCTTTTATCTCCTTTTATTTGGCGTAAAGCCGTTCATTTTGCGTATAAAGATGTTTGTGCGAAAATGCCATTATCACTCGCGGAAATAGAAGCAAATCACGATTTTCTTCGTGCACAACATGCTGTAGAATTAGCAAACAACCAACAAAAGTACGAATTTTTGCAAAAAAAATATGTCCAACAAAAAATACAACTGAGCCAAGTAACAGAACAGTTTTATCGGCTATGCCTCCCCACAAAAGATACTCTCACCAAAGAAGTGATAGCAATCAAACAAAATATCGCCACACTACACACTTCCAAAGGAAAGACAAATGATGCGTGAAAAAGTCGCACACTATCAGCAACGCTTACAAAAAATCCAAACTCATGAGCTGGACACGACCGCTAACCACCAATTGCTAGAAGAACTCCGAGAAGAAACAAAAGAACTTGCAGCAACATTAGCAGCTCAAATAGCGCTACAAGAGGGGAATACATCACCCATCAACACATTGATTCAAAAATCCAAAAGCAAAAATGACCTAGCATCACGTATTCACCAAAAAATAACTTTTCTCTCCAAAAGCCCCGTTAAATAAGTTATCTTTTAAAACACCTTAAATGAAGAGTAAAATCAACAAAGGTTCATTGTAACTTTCATAACCCAAATCCTTTTTATTAAACGTGACTTTTTTGCTAAGCTAAAGGACAAAGTTTTTTAGCCCATACCGTTCTGTTAAAAAATATCTTCTTGTCTAGAAGCTTCACTTTCTAATCATATCACCGCTCTAAAGGACAACATTTCATAGGTCCTAGAAAGGAAATAATACCAAAACATTGTCCACACACTCTAACAAAAAATACCTTCTAAGATGAATCACCAATAAAGCTTTGACCATAATTTTAAGGATAAAAACACGCTCTCAAGAGTGATAAAAATCTCTTATTTTTTTGATAATCATATCCTGATCCGTTTGTGTCAAGTAAGGATGCATTGGTAAACTTAAAACACACTCTCCTAAAGACTCTGAAACAGAAAGGGAATCTTTTACATAAGGGAAGTGTTTATAAGCTGGCTGTTGATGTAAAGGAGTTTTATAATAAATCATTGTAGGGATAGAATTTTTTTGTAAAAAATCTTTTAATTTATCCCGTTCTTTTACCTTAATCGTATATTGTGCATAAGCAGAACGAATATTTTCTCCTATTTCTGGAACTGTAACAATATCTCTTAAGCCATTGGAATAGCGTTGAGCAATTTCCACACGCTTTTCCATTTCATCTTCAAAAATCGCAAACTTTTCTAGTAAAATTGCAGCCTGAATGCTATCTAGACGCGAATTCATACCAATACGTACATTGTCATATTGCGTTTCACCTTTACCATGAAACAAAATAGAGCGTAAAAGTTCTGCAAAATGATCATCATTGGTCATCATAGCGCCTCCATCACCATAACATCCTAATGGTTTTGCAGGATAAAAACTTGTAGCAGCCACATCACCAAAAGCACCACACATAGTATTACCGCTTCTCCCCCCCATAGATTGAGCAGCATCTTCAATTATAAAAAGATTTTCCTTTGCAGCCACTTGAGCAATTTGCACATAGTCAGCAGAAAGCCCAAATAAATCAACGGCAATAATAGCTTTTGGCTTTAGACGGCCCTCTTTTTTTACCATTTCGATAGCGTGAGAAAGTTTTTCAACATCAATATTGAATGTATCAGGTAAAACATCAACAAAAACAGGTTTAGCCCCCACCAAAGCAACCACTTCAGCCGTTGCTGAAAATGTAAAACTAGGACAAAAAACAGCATCCCCTGGACCAATATTTTTAGCCATAAGAGGCATCTTCAAAGCATCTGTTCCATTAGCACATGCAATCACATGTTTAACGCCAAGATATTCTGCCAATTTCTCTTCAAATTCTGTCACTTTTGGCCCCAAAATATACTTACCACTAGCGACTACATGCGCAATTGCAAAATTAATTTTATCTTCAATACGCGCACGCTGCGCCCCAAGGTCGATGAATTGCATATTAACTCCATTGATCATCACAAGAATGCAAAAGCGCTACCTATCTCTTTTATCTATCATAATTGACATCAGCAGCTGTTAAAATCCGTAAAACCGCAATAGCATCATCACCATTTGTACGAGGTGATTGACGCGTTTCAATACAATGAAGGAAATGCCGTAATTCGCAAGTAAGCGGCAAATCTTCACAAACATCAATATAATTCAGCTCATCCATGCTAAAAGCCCACTCTTGATTTTCTTTCCAAACGGCAAAATAGTGCATTGCCAATTTACGACTCCACGGTTCCATATCATCAAAAACGAGTATAGCCTTTGTTCCAACAACAATTAAACGCCTCTCACGATAAGAACTCAAGCGTGAAGTAAAAAGATGACTACGCACGCCATTTGGAAAAATCATATGAATATGAGAAAAATCAGAAATCTGATCAACGACAGCAGCCCCCTCACCGCGAATTTCGGAAGGTTCACATCCTGTCAACGCCAAAATCATTGAGAGATCATGAGGGGCAAGATCCCATAAAGCATCACTGTGTGTGTGAAATTTTCCAAAGCCTAATCTATGAGAATAAATATATCGCACATCTCCCACATCTCCGTTTTTCACCAATTCACACATTTTTTCAAAAGCTGGATGAAAACGCAAAATATGGCCCACCATAAAAACTCGCTCATAAGCCTCAGCCTCCTGAACTTGGCGTTTAGCATCAGAAACATTCAAGGCTATTGGTTTTTCCACCAAAACATCTTTACCATTTTTAACAGCACGGAGCACATTTTGCGTATGCAATTGTGGCGGCAACGCTAATACCAGCGCATCAATATCTCGATGAGTAAAAAGATCATCTGGTGTAACAACCTTTACACCATACAGTGTTGCAAAACTAGCAGCACGATCATTATCAATATCAGAAACTGCTGCTAAAGCCCCGAGAGAGTGGAGTGTCCGTATATGATTTTCACCCCAATGACCGCATCCTAAAACCGCTACACGTGGCACCATTTTCATGCCTTACCTTACTTTATCATATGAAAATTACACTTTTACATATCGAGGATAAAATAGAATGACAAGAGAAAAGCTTAAAAACGATGCTTGACATCTTACTATTCTACCCCTTATATCCGCAAAAGATGTAATTATTGACAATTATGATTGCTTATTTTGGCGGAGTAGCTCAGTAGGTTAGAGCAGAGGAATCATAATCCTTGTGTCGGGGGTTCAAATCCCTCCTCCGCTACCATTACTTGTTTGTTGTGTGTATGTAGCTTGCCAGCGGGTGTAGCTTGCCAGCGGGTTTTGTATATTTTGCCACTAGTGTAGCTTGCCAGCAGGTTTTGTATATTTTGCCACTAGGTTTTGTACCAATTCATTTTTTTTCAAAGAGTTTTAAAGGTGTTCTCAAAGGGTCTTTAAAGACCTTATCTAAAGGGTATTTAAAGCTCCCTTTAACGCGTTTTTCTGCTCCTATTTTTCCAAATCACTAAAGCATGTAAAATCGGATTGAAAGGCAAGGGAAACGATTCCTGTCGGACCATGGCGTTGTTTTGCTATAATAACCTCAGCTTTGCCCTTGGCTTGC
>NZ_JBHIQZ010000006.1:0-121910 GCF_042196865.1 Bartonella sp. AC130YNZD | reverse complement strand
AATCGACAACCGCGATTAGCTTGCGCTCGTTTTGCTTTTTTGGGAACGTTCTCTTGCTCGTGAATGGGAGGTTGGTTTTCTACACCCGTTGCGATTTGCTCTGATGTGGTCTCAACAGCAGCAACCTCTGTTGGCTCGTCAACCAAATCGATTGTTTCTAAATCTTCAAAATCAATTTCTTTTTTTGCTAAAACGTTAGTTTTAGTTTTTTTATATATATTCTTATTCTGGTTCTTTATAGCTTGATTTTGCTTAGCGTTTGCTTCAGCAAAAAAAATGTTTTGCTTGTCATTTGCTTCAGCAAAATTATTAACATGTTGTTTTGTATTATTTTTTGCTTGTGCACCTTTTTTACCAGCCTCACTACGAACTTGCGATATGTGCTCTTTTTTATCAGAAAAATCTTTTAGTTCTTCTTCAACGCGCGTATTCCACAATCCATTATCTGTCTCAACAAGTTTATCATTCCTCATTAAGTATTCGACAATAGCTGCAAATTTTTTCTGCGAACAATTGCAAGCACGTGCAAGCGTTTCAAAATCTTCTTTAATTGGTGCTTTTTTATCGTACATGCGAACGAGAAGCGTCATATAAGCGCCCCTTTGCTCTAACGTCATTCCATCTGTACCACTTATCCAGTCATACAAATGGAATCTTATCCATGGCATACCATTAGACATGCGCGCCCCCTTCTTTCATTAAATATAAATTAGTGATCATAATCCCCCCCTTAAGGCTGTTGCCTATTTATGCGTGAGCTGTGACAGAGCGCGTAGTCATAAGTTAAAAAAAAATGAACTCACTCAATTCAAAAATACACTGCATGCTTCATCTCGCTGCACTAACTAAATGTGTAGACCGATTGTATTTCTGTAAACTATCTATGAAATGCTTTTTGAAACCGTGCGCATCGCTATATGCCTTTATCGATAATGAAGGTCCTAAAGTACTTTGAACTATCAAATTATCATTTGCATCAAGAGAAAAATTCCAATCAGAATCGCTAAAAACAATTGTGCTGCCGTCTGGAAAATCCATTTCTTTTATTGAATCTTTCAAAATGTGAAAAGTGTAATATGGTCTTTGCAATACCTTTGTAGAGCTTTGCATTTTTTTATGAGAGACATAAAAACAAAAAATCGTGATTACATTGGTCGTAAAAAGCACAATAATCGTTGCGAAAATGTCCATTTTTATTTTCTTTCTTCATATTGAAGCTTCGTCATTTCATTTTGTTCAAATGGCTTCATGCAAACAGTGGAACCCTTGACAAAAGAAGGCGTTGGAGGAGATTGTTCATTCCATAACGCTTCGAGAAGATATGCAACGGCTCCTCTTGAAGGAACACCATATTTTTCCCAACGCCATACTGTTGACTTGTTGACGCCTAACTGTGCTGCCATTTCTTTCAGAGTTAAATTCAGATTTTTACGTAACTGTTTTACTGCTATTTTTCCCATAAAAAATAATATGCATTATGAGTACTTAAAAGTCAAGTCGAAATGCATACCAATTATATGCAATATGAATATATTAAGGAGATAAAAATGCTTAGTAACACGATAGACCAATCTGCTAGATTAATAAAAGCGCGTTTAGCGCGTGGTTTTAGAAGTGCTAAAGAAGCAGCTAGATATTTTGGCTGGAACTACTCTAGCTATATACAGCACGAACAAGGATTAAGAGGAATATCACGGGCATCTGCAAAATATGCAAAAGCATTTAGAATTAGTGAAGGATGGTTATTAACTGGAGAGGGAGAAGGCCCCTCCTTTCCAATTCCTGCCACAAAACAAACTGTTGATGAGCAAATTATTAATCTACTGCAAAAAACAACTCAACCAGATAAAGAAACAATTCTTCACCTTTTAAATCGCCTGCATGCAGAAGAAAAAAAATAAAAGCTTTTTTTCTTTCATTACTAAATGTAGAAACCAGATGCATTATTTTGTTATCTAATTCTATATCACTTTTTATTATTTTCATAACCATTCACCTTCCCCTTTCATGAGAATCGTCATTTAGAAAAAAATCTTCTTACAAGATTTTTATACCGTTAAAAATAAAATACACATAACGCATATTTTATTGTTGACAAGTATGCATTATGCGTATTATATATATTCCATAAACCACGCACAAACAATCGCCAAGAGGCGTTAGGGAGGAAAAATTATGGATAAGCCAATTCTTATTAATTCTGATGAAATCTTATTAGTTATCTATGATGATGATCAAAACATTGGTCGATCGGGACCACTGGATGAAAGCCAAGTTCTAAAAATTATTGACGAGGCAGATGATGCAATCCAAATCTTTCGCATCAATCCTTCTGAGAATAATTGTGAAGATATCTCTGAAGAAATTGCAGAAGCATATGTAAAAGAAAATATCGAACATCTCCACGAGGAGAGTAAAGTTCATGACTTTGTACGCGAGAGTGTTGCTTACCATGACCTTTTATCTGATTTAGCAAAAGAAAAATATAATGATGAGATTTACGGTACTTACGAACAACAACACCGTTTGCGTCCTTGTGATGTGCTTTAAATTCTGAAGGGCGCTTTTAAAAGCGCCTCCCCTTTTCCCATCAATAATTGATTAGAGTAAACTTATGACCACACATGATACTCATATTCATAGTGAAGGATATCTCACGCCTGAAAACGAGGTAGACAACAAAATCGGTTATGTCCAAATGGTCAATGCCCATGTAATGCATAGGTACTTACATTTGAAACAAGATTTTTCCACTTGGTTTAACGATTGTGTTGAAAAGTTTGATCTAAAAGAAGGCGTGGATTTTGTTTTTACAAAACAAGAATGGAACAGACAGAAGATTTGTCCAAAATCTGAAATAGAAACAGATAAAACTGATAATCATTACTTCAAAATTCACGCAACAAAGAAAATCGCTAAAGCAGAGCGCCATAGAAACTATGGCAGAATATTATACCAAAACTTATGTTTTTCTTAATTAAGGGGGGTGATGATGCAAAACTTTATTACAATATCTGAAAACAATTTTCAAAACACAACTGTTCCAACCATGTCTAGTCGTGAAATTGCAGAGTTATGCGGTAAGCAACATGCGCATATTATGCGTGATATTCGACAAATGTTAGGAGAATTATATCCTGAAGGGGGTCAATCCAAATTTGGATCCACCTATTTAGATAAACAGGGTAAGCCCCAAAACTGTTACAACCTTCTTAAACGTGAATGCTTCATTTTAGTTTCTGGTTACAGCATGACATTACGTGCTAGGATTATAGACCGTTGGCAAGAGTTGGAAAAGCAAGCTGTAACACCACAAATCGACTATTCAAGTCCAAAGGCTATGATTGGCTTTTTGAATTACCTACAAGGTCAAATAGATCAAAAAGACACCATCATTGAAGATTTAACACCAAAAGCCATGGCTCTTGAAAGCTTACAGCGCCAGGATGGACTCTTCGGTCTTACAGAAGCCGCTAAAATACTTGAGATGCAACCAAAACAGTTCATTCAATTCTTACAGCAAAAAGGTTGGGTTTACAGACGAGCAGCAGGTGGAAATTTGCTTCCTTATCAAGACAAAATCCAAAAGAAACTTATGGATTGTCCAACTATCACACTTCAAACCGCAAATGGAATAGAAAAGGTCATTCCTTGCGCAAAAATCACCACAAAAGGTATGGGGCTGCTGTCTCAAGAGCTTAAAAGACAAAGCATGCATTAAGAGGAGGTTATTATGATAAAAAAGAAATATGAACTGACTGATGAAACAATCGAAGTTGGGCGCAAAACGCTCCGCCGCATTCGTGCATTGAGAGATTTGGAGGACGTCAAGAAAGGTGATCTTGGCGGCTATATCGAGAAAGAAGACAATCTAAGTCATGATGGCAATTGCTGGGTTGGGGGTTATGCCAAGGTTTATGATGATGCTAAGGTTTACGAAAATGCACATGTTTACGGTTATGCCGAGGTTTACGACAATTCTCGTATTTATGGCAAAGCAGAAGTTTTCGATGAACCGTGCATTTACGGTCATGCAGAAGTTTACGGTGATGCATATATTTGCGGTGAACCGCACGTTTTTGATAATGCAGAAGTTTATGGCAATGCACAAGTTTACGAAGAGCCATACATTTACGATAGGGCGCGTGTTTACGGTGATGCGCATGTTTACGGTCATGCAAAAATTTACGGTGATGCATGTGTATGTTGGAACGACTGGATTGATGACGATAGAAGAATCGCAACTAGAGAAAAAACCAGATGAGAAAATAACGAACGACTAATCTTATAGTATCTCTATAAGCCGTTTCTAACACCGAAAAACCAACTTTTAAACACCAGCGTGATTCACGCCACGGGGGAATTGCGCGCAATGGAGGAAAGAAAAATGAATGAACAAAACACTAACTTAACAGAAGTAAACAAAACAAACGATTGTGAAGTTAAACCTACAGCTATGGAACTTATTTTAGAAAGAGCTCTAGAAAATAATGTTGATCTGGACCGTCTCAAGAGCCTTCTCGAATTGCGAGAAAAGGAGATAGAACGACAAGAGCGCCAAAACTTTGTCCGTGATCTTTCTGCTATGCAAATGGAATACAAAGATATCGAACAAAACGCCATTAATACACATACTAAAAGCCTCTATACAACGCTTGATAAATATATTGATGCTATCAAAGAACCTCTTGCAAAACATCACTTTGCCTTGTTCTCTCGTATCAAAGACCAGAGTTCAAATGACATAACTGTAGAAATGACTTTAAAGCATATATCGGGCAATGAAATATCAACACAAGGAACATTTCCCATTGATGCTACAGGAAGCAAAAATAACACACAAGCGGTTGGTTCTACTATAAGCTACGCACGTAGATATCTCTTAGGCATGCTTCTTAATGTTGCAAGAAAAGAAGACGATACAGATGGAATAACACTTCTTGCGGGTATCTCTCCTGAACAGATGAATGAAATCAAAGAATTAATTAAAAAAACACAATCTGAAGAAAGTAGGCTTCTCTCTTTCATAGGAGTAAAAAATCTAAAAGATATGTCTTTTAAACAAGCACAAAACGCTTTGTTTTCTTTGAAAAAAAAGCAACGAAAGCAAATGAATAAAGCACAACAAGAGCAATTAGATGCACCTATACAAGATATTGAATATACACCAACTCAACAACAAACGGCGGTGTGAGATGGAACAAAGAACAGCAGAATGGTTTCAAGCGCGCTTAGGAAAAGTCACTGCTTCAAACGTTTACAACGTACTCAGTAAGACAGCAAAAGGTTTGCCTACAAGCAAATATGAAGATTACAAAACGAAACTCATGACAGAACGCTTAATAGAAGAAATAAGCCAATCTTATACAACACCTGCTATGCAATGGGGCATTGAACATGAAGAGAATGCCTTGAGAGAATATGAATTCATTTATGACGCAGAAGTCACAAGATGCGGGTTTATCCCACACCCCAAAATGGAAATGGCGGGGGCTAGTCCTGATGGGTTGATTGGAGAGGACGGTTTAATAGAAGTCAAATGTCCACAATCAACAACCCATCTTCGTTTTTTTATTTATGACGAAATCAAGCCTGAATATATCGCACAGATGCAATTCCAAATGGCTTGTACAGGACGAAAGTGGTGTGATTTCATGAGCTATAATCCAAACTTTGTAGGCAAATCTACTGGTTTGAGAATGAAAATCAAACGTGTCCTCCGTGATGAGAAACACATTGAACAGATTAATCAAGCGGTCGAAGTCTTTTTAGCAGAAATAGAACAAGAGATGCAAAAGATTTTGGCAAAAGCTGCTTAAACCTATGGGGGTGCTCTCTCCTCCCAGCACTCCCACCCATTTAATTAACATAAAAAAGAGAAAGGTAATGAGATGATATTTGATGATGGAGATAGATATGTAACGACACGTGAGTGTGCACAGCTTTTTAGTGTATCCACAACAACGATTCGCAATTGGGTGCTTCAAGGGGAGTTTCCGCAACCCTATAAGCTAGGAAGAGCAGTGAGATGGAGAAAAAAGAGATCTTAGCCTTCACTCCAAAGAAAAATAAGGAGCAAATAAGAACAAATTAGGTAAAATTATATAAACTGTAGAAGGTGGTCTAAAAGGTGGTCTGAAAATGGCTGTTTAAAGAAAAAATCTATATATTTCAATATATTTAAGAAATAAAATGGTGCCCCCAGAGAGACTCGAACTCCCGACCCCCTGATTACAAATCAGGTGCTCTACCAACTGAGCTATAAGGGCATAACCATGTAGGAGTTAGCACAAACTAACAAAAAGGAAAACAGAAAATTATTAAATTTTATGCATATTAAAAGAAAACTATATAAAAAATAACCAATTTATTTCCTTTTTTCCACTTTTTACAGCAAGGTTGGAACTATCCTTATGTTGATATCTTATAGAATCTTTTATAAGAATGCACCGTTTTGCTATCGAATTACGAATCTGAAGACTTTGATTGATGAGCAAGGTAATTTTCTAGCCAGTGAATATTATAATTACCATCAGCAACATCTTGATTATTAATAAGATCGCGAAAAAGAGGTAGTGTAGTTTTTATCCCATCGACGACAAATTCATCTAAAGCACGCCGTAAACGCATCATACATTCTAAACGGGTACGTCCATGAACAATCAGCTTTCCAATCATGCTATCATAGTAAGGAGGAATACGGTAACCTGAATAAGCGCCTGAATCAACACGAATCCCTAAACCTCCAGGTGTATGAAAATGTGTAATGGTTCCAGGTGATGGCGTAAAGTTAATAGGATCTTCTGCATTAATACGGCATTCAATGGCATGACCAGAAAAACAGACTTCATCTTGTGTCACTGAAAGTTTACAGCCTGATGCAATATGGATTTGTTCGTGAACTAAATCTATACCTGTAATTGCTTCAGTTACAGGATGCTCGACTTGTAAACGTGTATTCATTTCAATAAAATAAAATTCGCCATTTTCATAAAGAAATTCAATAGTACCAGCTCCACGATATCCAAGTTGGGCACAAGCATTTGCAACAATATTTCCAATTTTTTTCCGTTCAGTTTCATTAAGTGCAGGTGACGTAGCTTCTTCCCATACTTTTTGATGCCGTCGTTGAAGTGAACAATCGCGTTCTCCTAAATGAATAGCATTTCCCGCACCATCACCTATGACTTGAATTTCAATATGACGGGGTTTTTCTAAATATTTTTCTATGTAAACAGCGTCATCACCAAAAGCAGCTTTCGCTTCTGAACGCGTTGTTTTGAGAGCTATAGAAAATTCTTGTTCAGAATGAACGACTTTCATACCACGTCCACCACCACCGGCAGAAGCTTTTATAATAACTGGATAACCAATTTCACGAGCAGTGCGTAAAGCATCTGATTCTTCAGTGACTGCTCCATCTGAACCTGGAACTACAGGAATACCAAGTTTTTTGGCGGTTTTCTTTGCTTCGATTTTATCGCCCATGATTCGGATATGAGTAGCTGTTGGACCGATGAATGTAATATCATGGGCTTCTAAAACATCTGCAAATTTTGCATTTTCAGAAAGAAAGCCATAACCTGGATGAACAGCATCCGCTCCTGTAATTTCACAAGCAGCAATAATTTGCTGAATACTCAAATAAGAATCACGAGCGGGAGGAGGGCCAATACAAACACTTTCGTCAGCAAGACGAACATGCATTGCATCTGCATCAGCGGTAGAGTGAACAGCCACGGTTTTTATGCCAAGTTCTTTACATGCACGTAAAACGCGAAGAGCAATTTCTCCTCGATTAGCAATGAGGATTTTTCGAATCATGGTTGCCCCTCGCTTTATTCAACAATAATAAGTGGTTCACCAAATTCAACAGGTTGACCATCTTTGACAAGAACAGTGGTTACCGTGCCTGAGCGTGGTGATGAAATTTGATTCATTGTTTTCATGGCTTCAATAATAAGTAATGTCTCCCCTTCAGAAACATTTTGTCCTACTTCTACAAAAGGTTGTGCGCCTGGTGAAGGTGCAAGATAGGCTGTTCCAACCATTGGAGAGGTTATTGTGTTTTTTGATTTATCTTCTTGGATAGATTGTATAGGAGATTCAGCTGTTGGAACTGGAGAAGATGTTACAGAAAAAGTAGGAGTAGAAACAGGAGCATAGATTGCTTGCTCAGAAGAAGTTAAGGTATTCTGGCGTGAGACACAAATACGAAGCTCCCCTTGTTCAACTTCAATGTTCGTTAAATTTGTATCATTCAAAATTTCAGCAAGATCACGAATAATTTTCGTATCAATTGCGGTTTTTGCCGAATCCATTTTTTTTGTTGCCATTTTATTTCTAACTCCTTGATCAATGAAGATCGTCATTATCTCATTTTATGACCGAATATCTCTAGATTAGGGATGACATCTTTTGAGGCTTTAAAGATTTTTATTTCCTTTAAATCATTATACTTTGCAATTTAAAACTTGTATCTGCTTTACGTAAAATTGCACTTATAAGCCTGTTATCAAAAAAGAGAAAGCATAAAATTACCTCATTTACAGTATTCTTCCTAAAACGGATCAGGTATTCACTGTGCATTATCTATCGCTTGTTTTAGAATATCTTGTCTGGCTGCGCCGATGAATATTTTATCACCAATGATGTAAGAAGGTGTTCCCGTAATATGAAGTGCAGAGGCAATTTGAATGTTTTCTTTAAAAGCGTTTTGCAGAGTGGGATCTTTTATTGCATTATGTAGTTTTTTTTCATCTGCTCCTAATGAAACAGCTACTTTAATAGCTTTAGCTTCATTTGCACGACCCTGATACATTAAAAGCGTTTTGTGAAACTGAGGATATTTCTCTGGAAATTGTTTTCGAAATGCGTAGGCAACAGTATGGGCTGCCATAGAATCAGAGCTTAAAATTGGTAAGTCCTTGATAATAACCTTTAAATCTGGATATTCTTTTATTAAGTCTTCTATATTTGAATAGGAAATTTTACAATATCCACAGTTGTAATCAAAAAAATTGACAAGCACTCTTTTACCATTTGGGTTTCCCAAAACAGCGTCATGAGGAGAATGAAAAATCTCTTTTTCTAATGAATGAATGACAGAAGTTTGTTTTTGGTTTTCGTATTCATTCTGTTTTTCCAGCTTATCTTGAAGAATAAGCTGCATTTCAATCATAATTTCTGGATGAGTAAGAAGATACTCTTTGACGATTTGTTGAATATGATGAGAATCAGTATGTGGTATCATTTTTTCTTTAAGCTTAGATAAAAAGCTAGAATCTTCTAAAAGTTGTGATTTAAGCTTTTCTAAGCTTAAATCATTTGCTGTTTTTGAGTGTGATGTTGCGTTTGATAAAGAAGGTAAAAAGATTAAAATACTCGACATAACTATGACTAAAATTTTTGAAAAAAGTGTTATTTTTGAGTTTTGAGAGTGATAATTCATTTGTATACCTTCACATTTTTTAGGGTGTCATTGAGTGAACTATATGAAAAGCGCTATCTATGTTCAATGAAGCATTTAGTTATAGTGTATCTTTAAGAATGAGAAAAAACATCAATTTTTCTCTAAAAAGATTTCATATGATAAAACTTGGCTTGGTAAGGATTATGTTTTGTAAAGGATAAAAAAAATCTCTTTAATTTGTCAAATGTTGTTTTGATGTATAAGGGTATCAAAAGCTTTTTGTGCGTGTTTATTTTAGGAAAAAGTACGTTGATAATACAAAGAAGAACACTTGTATTATTTTTTCCTGTTGCTTTATTGAGTACTGAGAAACAAAATTAAATAATAAAAAGTGAAATTATGAAAACCATAACACATTATGAACTGTTTATTATTGGAGGAGGGATAAACGGCTGTGGATTGGCAAGAGATGCAGCAGGACGCGGTTTTAAAGTGGGATTGGCTGAAATGAACGATCTTGCATCTGGGACCTCAAGTGCGTCAACAAAGCTTATTCATGGTGGGCTTCGTTATCTTGAACACTATGAGTTCAAACTTGTTCGTGAAGCATTGAAAGAACGCGAGATCATTTTACGTATGGCTCCACATATTGTGCGTCCTTTGCGTTTTCTCCTTCCTTATCATAAAGAATTGCGCCCTGCTTGGATGTTGCGTTTTGGACTTTTTATTTATGATTATTTAGGGAATTGGAATCAGAAGTTGTGGCGCAGTAAAACGATTAATTTTTCACAAAAATTTTGCTCTACACTGAAGAAAGAATATCAGAGAGGTTTTGAATATTCTGATGCAAGAGTAGATGATGCGCGTTTAGTTATTGGCAATGCTCGTGATGCAGAAAAGTGGGGAGCTGATATAAAAGTACGAACAGAAGTTCTCTCTTTAAAAAAAGAAGACAATAAATGGCGTATATTTCTTCAAGACAAGTTAAGTAGCAAAGAATATAGTGTCACAGCTTCTTATGTCGCGAATATGACAGGACCTTGGATTGATCATGTTTTGGCAAGCATATTAGATTGTAAAAAACATCCACCAGTACGGCTTGTTAGAGGTTCTCATATTTTGGTTCCCAAGCTTTATACTCATGATCGTGCTTATATTTTTCAAAATGGTGATGGGCGTATTATATTTGCTATTCCGTATCAAGAAGAGTTTACCTTACTTGGAACAACAGATTGTAATTATCAAGGAGATCCGGCTGACGTTCATATTACTGATACAGAAATTGATTATATTTGTGCAGCAGCCAGTGAATATTTCATACAACCAGTGTTGCCTGAAACGATTGTCTGGTCTTACTCTGGAGTTCGTCCACTCTATGATGATGGAGCTTCAAAAGCACAAGAAATTACGCGCGATTATGTTTTAAAAGAAATGGGAACAGGAACGACACCAAAGATACTTAATCTTTATGGTGGAAAGATTACAACTTATCGTAAGTTGGCTGAAGATGCGATGAAATTTGTTGAAAAAGAGCTTGGTAAAAAGGGAGCATCATGGACGGCTAAGGCAGTACTTCCAGGGGGTGATTTTCCCTATAACAAATTAGATACAATCGAAAATAGGATTGCTCTTTTAATGCCAGATTTAGATGCTTTTACACATCGCAGGCTTGCACGCTCCTACGGTACGGAAGCGTTGGTGATCTTTGCACATGGTAAGGCAAATAAAGGAAAAAATTTTGGACATGGGCTTTATGAAGTAGAAGTAAAATGGTTGATGGAAAAAGAATGGGCTAAAGTATGTGAAGATGTGTTATGGCGTCGTTCAAAACTGGGACTCCTATTTAATGAACAAGAGGTTGATACTCTTTCTTCCTATATGCAAAGCCAACAAGAGATTGAACAACGTTTATGATCATTTCATTTTACAGATTGTATCTGCAATATTGTAAAATATTTTCCTTCGAGAGATACCGATATTAGTTATAGATATTAAAAAGGCAATGGTTGTCTATACCCTGATTTTAGTTTTTTTTTGCAAGAATCATAAAATGGCAAAATTAGATAGAATATTTAAGATGAAATTTGTCTATCTTATAAAGTGAAATCTAAGAATATCACCAAAAAGAACTCATTGATAAAAAGTAATTTATAATTAGATTCGTGTGAAATAAGGTTTTTTTCTTCTTTAGGAGAAGATAAAGCTACTTTCTGTATCGTTTATTTGTACAATGAGTTAAAAAAATCTAAAGAAAATTAAATCGATCATGAAAAATTGTATAATGTGTTAGTTTAGCATTTATTATCTTAAACGCTGTACTAAATCATGTAAGGGGAGAGGCTTGAAGAGCGTAAGAAGAACTTATAAATGAGTTTTTTATATTATAGTAAAAATCTTCTTTTTTCATGTTTATATACCTGAACACTAATCTATGAGAAATGCGATATTGTGTTTTGGCATGATTGATTGTAGTAAACCTTGATATCAATAATGAGCTGTTATTATACTCATGATAGTATAAGAGAATAAAATTTTCCGTAAACTAAAAGTAAGTATTTTTTTATGTATAAAGAGAGAGCTATAGAGACTTGAGAGTAATACCCTCATGATATTTTACAACCTTCCATCCCCTATAAAATTTGCAGTAGCACCAATGTTGGACTGGACAGACCGACATTGCAGGTTTTTTTATCGTCTTTTAACGAAAAAAGCTCTCCTTTATACGGAAATGATGGTAGCAGATGCTGTCATTCATGGTGTTCGTGAACAATTGTTGGCTTTTAGCGACAAAGAACGTCCAGTTGCATTACAATTAGGGGGGGCAGATCCGAAAAAGTTAGCAGAAGCTGCACGAATTGCTGAGGATTTTGGCTACAACGAAATAAATCTCAATGTTGGTTGCCCATCAAATCGTGTTCAAGCAGGGGTCTTTGGAGCTTGTTTGATGCTACATCCAGACATTGTAGCAAATGCCGTAGAAGCAATGAAACGAGAGGTTACTATACCTGTAACTGTCAAATGTCGGATTGGAGTGGACGAACAAGATGAAGAGTTAGCGTTAGATCTTTTGGCTAATCAGGTTTGGAATGCTGGATGTGATGCGCTCTGGATACATGCACGCAAGGCATGGCTACAAGGATTGAGTCCGAAAGAAAATCGCAATATTCCGCCCCTTAATTATGAAAGGGTTTACAAATTAAAACGTCAATATCCTCATAAATTCATTGGGATAAATGGTGGAATTAAATCGATTGATGAGATCAAAGAACACTTAACTTTCTGTGATGCTGTCATGGTTGGTCGCCAAGTTTATCATGATCCAACTTTGTTAAAACATATTGATTTTGAACTCTATGGTGAGTCGCAGAATAGTCTAAGTGAGAGTGATCTTATTGAGGTTATGTGTGATTATGCGGCTCGACATATTGCATCGGGGGGACGGCTTTCTCATGTGACGCGTCACATGATTGGTTTATTTCATGGGCGGGGTGGGGCACGTCGATGGCGGCAAATACTATCAAATGATGCGACAAAACCAAACGCAGATATATGTACTTTAAAAGAAGCTTTTTATGCTCTCATTTAATAACAGTCAGACAATTAACATATATTAAAGTTGAGATCCTTTGCGTTTTGATTTCTTTGCGATAATTTTGATCTCTTCAATTTTATAAGTTTTTGAAAGTTTATAACTTTTATTATGAATAAGAATGTTAGAATTTATATATTAAACGGCATGCTGATTATGCCTATTAAATAAAAAATAGCTTAAGGGTATCACTGTAAAGGTAGTCATAAGATATTAATAACATTTTGAATCTTGCACGTTTGTTATTGGGTAGAAAATAGAATGTAGAAATTATTGCTTTCATAGTATTTAACATTTTTAAAGCACTGTTAAAAAAACAATAAATTATTCATATCCTGTATATATGACGTGATTTTCATAAACATTGTAGATTTTAAAAGGTATCCTTATGATCGCTAGTCCATTTGATGATTTTCGTGCTTTGCTTACAAATTTACCTGTTGCTGATGAGTTTTCTATAATTTTGGCAAAAAAACGGCAAAAAAACTTAACAAAAGAGCAAGGAACATTGGGAAAACTAGGAGATATTGCTGTTTGGTATGCGGGGTGGAGGGGTACAGAAAAACCTATCGTAACCCGACCTTTGGTTGCTATTTTTTCTGGAAACCATGGTATTGTAGAGGAGAATATTACACCATTTCCACAATCTATGACACAAAAAATGGTAGAAAATTTTGCCTCTGGTGGAGCTGCTATCAATCAAATTTGTATTGCTTATGATCTTGGATTAAAAATTTTTGATTTAGCATTGGAATATCCAACAATGAATATTACGAAGAATGCCGCAATGGATGAGCGGAGTGCGGCTGCTACAATGGCATTTGGAATGGAATCCATTGCGGGTGGTACAGATCTTTTATGTATTGGAGAAATGGGAATTGGAAACACAACAATAGCTTCAGCTTTATGCTTAGCATTGTTTGGAGGGGAAGTGGAAGAATGGACAGGAAATGGTATGGAATCAGAAGGTGATTTTTATCAGCGTAAAATTGCAGCGGTTAAGACAGCCATTTCTTTGCATAAGGATTATTTTAATGATCCTTTTGAGATAATGCGTCGCTTAGGAGGACGTGAGATTGCTGCTATGGTTGGTGCTATTTTAGCAGCAAGAATAGAAAAAATACCCGTTATTTTAGATGGTTTTGTGGCAACAGCAGCTGCAGCGGTTCTTTATAAAATGCATCCAAAAGCTCTTGATCATACCCTTGTTGGACATGTTTCTTCTGAGACAGCTCATCGTAAACTTTTAAAAAAAATTGGCAAAGAACCACTTCTAGATTTGGGGATGCGTCTTGGTGAAGGGACAGGAGCAGCTATGGCAGCTGGTATTGTCAAAGCTGCTGTTTTAACACATGCACAAATGGTGGTTTTTTAACAAGAAAGTTTGAATGCCTAAAAGATCATAAGACGGATATAAAAAATCTTAAGAGCTTTGTTCATGCGTCTTGTCGTGTAATTTAATATAATTAAGTGGAAGTTCTGTTGTATATTTAATCTGTTCCATTGCGAAAGAAGAAGAGACATCACGGATGTCAATTTTAGAAATTAATTTTTTATAAAAAAGATCATAAGCTTCAATGTTGGGCACAACAACACGCAATAAATAGTCAATATCTCCACTCATTCGATAAAATTCAATGACTTCACGGAATTCTTGCACAATTTTTGAAAAACGCTTAAACCATTCATGACTATGTGTATTTGTGCGAATAGACACAAAAACAGTGACGTGTGCGTTTACTTTTTCTGGAGAAAGAACAGCAACACGACGCTGAATGACGCCATCTTCTTCAAGTTTTTGAATTCTACGCCAGCAAGGAGTGGTCGAAAGCCCCACTTTTTTAGCAATATCAGCAACAGAAAGTGTCGCATTTTCTTGCAAAAGATGTAAAATTTTTCGGTCAAGACGATCCATATTTTTTCTCAATATTTTAATTTATAAAAATTTACGCACTAAACGACGCAGATATACAATAAGCTCATCGTTAAACCATGGGTTTTTCTGTAACCAAGAAGTATTTCGCCATGACGGATGAGGCAAAGGCATAACATTATAGCCTCGAGGTTGAGGAATGGAAAGAATATTTCTCCAATCACCAACAGTTGCAGAAACGGTTTTATGTTTTAATTCTGTAATGTGCCACTTTTGCGCATAACTGCCAATAGCAAGAACAAGCTTTATTTGAGGCATTGCCTGAAATATCTTTTCATGCCATATTTCTCGACATTCACGTCTTGGTGGTAAATCAGCTTTATTTTTGTCATAACCTGGAAAACAAAATCCCATAGGAACAATAGCAAAAAGAGATTTATTATAAAATTCTTCTTTCGTGACACCCAACCAATTACGCAATTTTTCACCAGAGCGATCATTAAAAGGGATAGAAGTTTTATGGACACGCAACCCTGGTGCTTGGCCTGCAATTGCAATCGAAGCAGTATCGGATAAATAAACGACAGGGTTTGGTTGATGAGGAAGAGGAGGAAAATAATGGGGTTGTTGGACGCAAAAACGACAGGAATAGATCTCTTTTTCAAGTTTGATAATTGGGCTACATTGTTTCATTAGTAAATAAAATTAAAAAATATTTTTCTTATTCTGTGCGAGGATTTGCTTTGCGCCATTCTTTTGGTCGTTGAAAACTTGATGCCCATATTCCTTTCTTTTTCTTTCTAGCTTCTTGCTCTTCTTTGGGGTATTCATAATAATTTACAGCCCAACCATTATGTACAAGTGTTGCGTTGATATTGCTAACTTGTTTTGTTTTACATGTTGCAAGAATACGGCGATATTTATCTGTTTTTTGCCAGTGACATGTAACAATTTTATTTTTTAATAATTGTTCTAAATATTTCTTTGCTTCAAGCCCACAAGGGTAGCGTGCTTTCTTTTTTCCACAAAATTGGTGGAGTTCAGGAGCATCAATTCCAGCTAGTCGAATCTTAATTGAAGAAATCATAATGGTATCACCATCAATGATTAATGCATTTCCTTCAACAGAGTTTTGAGAAGAAAATTTTTCTTTTTGAGGCAACCGCTGAATTTTCTTAAAATAAGTTGACATAATGATAAGAATGCTAGCAGCGACAAAAATACTGAAACCGATTACTTTTAGATTAAAGCCTCTTAGATTAAAATGAGAAAAAGATTTTTTCATGAAATAAAGAAACTGCTAACATTATTATAACTCTATTTTAGTATTGTTTATAATTCACCCGAGAAACTTTATTCATATGACGAAACAATGTCTCGTTTTAATGACAAAGTTTTCGTTAGATATCACAATAATCAAATACTCATGCAGAATATATGTAAGCAACTTAAATAATAATTCAACTTATCTAAATCCGTACAAAAACAAATTTTAAAGTAAACTTTTTAAACTTAAGGAAATAAAAAAAACACCCCTCAAAAATAACGTTGAAGAGCAATACTCCCACATTTCTTTTGGAGTATAAAATCTATCAATTCAATGATAATTCTATTTATTTAATTTTTGTTTCTTTAAATTCAACGTGTTTTTTTACAACTGGATCATATTTACGCTTGCTCATTTTATCTGTCATTGTACGGCTGTTTTTCTTTGTTACATAGAAAAAACCAGTATCTGCAGTTGATAAAAGCTTGATCTTAATGGTTGCTGCTTTAGCCATAATGTAAACACCCTATTTATACTGAAAAAATATTATTGCTGTCAAAACTTATTTCCAACATCATCAGATTTTCCGGCAACACTACGGATGTTCTCAAAAAAGTCAAGAGCTGATTAATTTTCTCATAAGTTGGACAAACACCAAAATGACATATAAACCGAAAAAAACAGCCATGGCTATTGAAAAACCGAAAGGTTTAAAGATATCCATGGATTTTCCGATAAAGATCGGTCCGATGAGCATACCAATTCCATAACAAAAAATAAAAGCAGAATTAGCAGCAGCAAGTTCTTGCCCCTTGAGACGGGCTCCTAAATGTGCAAGACTAATTGTATAAAGGCTCGCTGATACACCACCCAGAAAAAACAAATCAAGCATCAGAATCCATGGATATTGAAGAATCCATGGTACTATAAAAGTTCCTATAAAACCTAGAATAGCGCAACTCATCAGTGGGTAGCGTCGATCTTTGGCGTAGTCGCTTATAATGCTGATAGGAATTAAGAGAAAAATATTCCCAAGTGCAAGGGTTGCCATAAAATGTGCTGCTTCATTCTCATTATAACCAATGGATAAACTAAAGGGTATTATAAGAGTTAATACGCCCATTTGAATGGCCCCGTAAACAAGGACCGCCATCATTGCACTTGGAACGTGAAAAAGATAACGAAACAATGGCATATATTGATTTTTTTGAAATTCTGGACTTAATTTCCAAGCGGTAAAAATTGGTATAGTAGCAAGCATAATAAGGCTATATCCAACAGCAAAAGGAATAAATCCTTGTGTTCCCACTTTTGCTAGCAGCGTTAGACCTATTATAAACCCTAATCCTAAGACAATAGCATAAATAGAAAGGATCAAACCGCGTTTTTTGGGGGGAGCATAACTGTTGATCCAAAACTCTGACAGGATAAACATAACTGTCATGCTGAAATGTAATATAAACTTTAAAATAAACCAAACCCATATGGGATCAAAAAAATAGAATCCTAAAAAACTTAAAGATCCTATCGCCATCATAAGCAATATTGTTTGAGCGATTCCTAAGCATAAGGCGATTCGAGACGTAAAAATAGCTGCAATAATTGTGGCGATTCCACCAACTGTTCCACTATAGCCGATTGTACTGTTGGAAAGTCCTTTCTCTGCCATAAGAAGAGAAACAAGTTGTGTTCCCATTGCCAAAGCTGTTCCAACAGTGCCAATGGTTGCAATAGCGGCAATAATTGCACGCAAAGAATTATTTTGAGAGTCAAAAGGTTTTTTTTTCATGAGAATGGCTTAAGGTACTCTTGTTTATTTAAACAATGAAAAGATGAGCTGAAATGAAAGGAAGCCAAAACTATCCTTTGCAGTTTCTCTCATTTTCTAAGTATAAAAAACTGCAAGATTTCTATATGGTTATTATAGAATTAATAATAAAATTTATCCTCTTGTATACTAGAGAAAGAAGATTGTATATATAAAATAATATAAATATTATATAATATAAGTCATTTCTTAAATTGAATTTATTATTCATATTCTATTTAATTGAGGGAAAGAAGCTTAATTTTTTCTTTTCCCATAAAGAGTATAATTTTGTTTTTTTAATTTGTTTTTATGGTAGGATGTCGGTAAAAATTTTATTGGACGAGGTTTTGTTAACAGTTCAAAGCATAAAGCGCCAGCAAAAGGTTGTACCGTTATAAGTTTTACTTCTACAACATCACTGAGCTGATAGCCTTTATGGCTACGCTGTCCTACAAGAACATGTTGTGCTTCATCAAAATGATAATAATCATTTTTAAGTGTAGAAATATGGACAAAACCATCTGTATTGAGTTTATCAAGTGAGATAAAAAGACCTGCTTTTGTAACTCCGGAAATGCGGCCTGTAAAAATACGACCGATTTTATTCGTTAAATAGTGAGCAACAAGCCGATCTATCGTTTCTTTTTCAGCCATCATTGCACGGCGTTCGTATAAAGAAACTTGCGTAGCAATTTCTGCAAGATTTTGTTCTTGTGTATCTGTTAATTGATCATTTCCTAATTTGAGAGCTTTAATGAGTGCTCGATGAATAATGAGATCAGCATAACGACGGATTGGTGATGTAAAATGTGTATAGTTCTGCAAATTCAAACCAAAATGGCCACTATTTTTAGGGTTGTACTCTGCTTGTGATTGTGAACGCAAAATAACTTGATTGACTAGTTCTTGTTGTTGAGTATGAGCGACCTTTTCTAAAATTCTATTAAGGCGCGCTGAGGTAAGTTCGCTTCCGCGGGAGAGTGGTATCCCCAAACTTTGAAGAAAGCTCCGAAGTATTTCTTGCTTAGCAAGAGAAGGTTTTTCATGAATACGATAAATGAGCGGCTGGTGATGTTGTTTTAATGTTTCAGAAGCTGCAATATTGGCTTGTATCATAAACTCTTCAATTAAACGATGCGCTTCTAATTGTGTTTCACTCACAACATCTTTTATGCATCCATTTTGATCAAGAATAATCTTTTTTTCTGCAATTTCTAATTCTAGTGGTTGGCGACGATTTCGCGCAGCTTTAAGGCATGCATAGGCTTCCCATAAGGGGTGCAAAATGCTCTCAAAAAGAGGGGCTATTTTTTCATTTATATTACCTTCAATTGCCAATTGTACTTCTTGATAAGAAAGTTTGGCTCTTACACGAATCATAGTACGATGAAAACTATGTTTTCGTTTATTACCGTTTGCATCAAAAATCATGCGAACGGCTAAAGCTGGTCTTTCTTTTCCTTCACGCAGAGAACATAAATCATGAGAAAGGCGTTCAGGTAACATTGGCACAACGGTATCGGGAAAATAAACAGAATTTCCACGTTTCAATGCTTCTTTATCTAAGGCGCTTCCTGTTTTGATATAATAAGAAACATCTGCAATGGCTACAATAATAATCCAACCATCATTATTTGCTGGATCCTTATCCTTGGTTGCATAAACTGCATCATCATGGTCTTTTGCATCTGGTGGATCAATTGTAATAAAGGGTAATTGTTGCCAATCTTCACGATTATCCATATTGGCAGCTTTGATATGTTTGGCTTGCTCAAGAACACTTTCAGGAAAAATATAAGGAATTCCTTTCGAAAGAAGCGCTATCATTGAGAGTGTTTTCTCACTCTTAATGTGCCCTAAAACATTCTTTATTTTTGCGCTCTTTAATCCGTAACCAGTATTTTTTTTTATTTCGACTTCAACGAGATCACCAATTTGAATCTTCATTTCTGGAGACATTTCAACAATGAGTTCATTGGTTTTGCGGTCTATAGGATCAAGGCGCCATTGATTATTTTCCAATTTTCGTACAATAGCAAATGCGCTTTTGGGAGATACGTCAATTTTACGAATAATTCGTCCCGTATAAGGATGGCTTGAGCTTTCAGAATTTTTATTTCGAAAAACTTTTACAAGAATATGATCTCCAACACCAATATTACTTCCTTTTATGTGATGAAAAGAGTGTATTTCAATATTGGGCTTTGGAGAATCTTCCCATTCAAGAGGTTGTGCAATAAAACTTCCATCTTTATCACGTCCGCTAATTTTTACTAAAGAAACAGGGGGTAATTTTCCTTTGCTTATTGCTCTTTTGTGGTGTTTAGATATGAGATTTTGATCCTTTAACTCACGTAACATATCTCTAAGCCAGATACGAGAATCGCCTTTTAAGTTAAAAGCTTTAGCGATTTCTCGTTTACTTGAGTGGTTAGGATTCTCAATTATAAAGGAAAGGATTGCTTCCTTATTGGGAAAAGTTTTCCCCTTGAATGAAGAGAGATATTTTATGTTTTTTTCACCTTTAGCCAAAATTTATGTCTCTTTTATTTTTGCTTTTGTTTTAGAAGAAGCTCTTTTTGAAGTTGTTTTTTTACTCGATGCTTTAGCCGATATAAGTTCTAGTGCCTCTGGAAGAGTTACACTAATGGGATCTTTATCTTTTGGCAATGTTGCATTAATTTTACCCCAATTGACATAAGGACCATAACGCCCGTTGCGCACAGTAATGGTTCCTCCTTCGGGATGCTCTCCTAATGTTGCCAATGCTTCAGGTGTTGTTCTGCTTTGCCTGGTTTTGTTTTCTTGTTGTTCTGCTAATACTGTAACAGCGCGATTGATACCAATATCAAAAACTTCATCTGCATGAAGAAGGCGCGCAGATTTTCCGTTATGGCTAAGATAGGGACCATATCGTCCAATCGTAGCCGTGATTGTTTTTCCAGTTTCAGGATGAATGCCAATTTCACGGGGAAGGGATAGTAAAGCCAAGGCTTTATCAAGGGTTACATTTTCTGCCTGCCATTCTTTTGGTAATCCTGCACGCTTAACTTCTTTGCTTTCACCAAGTTGAATATAGGGACCAAACCGGCCATTACGAAGAGAGATCTCTTTTCCTGTTTCAGGTTCAATACCAAGTATAACAGGTTCATCATTGCGTACAGCTTCATTCTCTTCTCCAGTATCTGTACCAAGTTGGCGTGTGTATTTACATTCGGGATAATTGGAACAGCCAACAAAAGCACCATAACGCCCAAGTTTTAATGATAATTGACCATTTTTACAAAGAGGACAGGAACGTACATCACTTCCATCTTCGCGTTCAGGAAAGGCGAGAGGTGCTAATGTTACATTTAAAGCATCAAGAACATTAGTTATACGGAGTTCTTGGATATTGATAATAGATGCATTAAATCCATCCCAAAAATCTCGCAATACGTCTTTCCAAGAAAGTTTGCCATCAGAGATAAGATCCAGCTTTTCTTCAAGATCTGCTGTGAAACCATATTCTACATAGCGATTAAAAAAATTTTCAAGAAAGGCTGTAACAATACGTCCCTTGGCATCGGGAATAAGCTTTCGTTTATCAATGACAATATATCCACGGTCACACAATGTCGCCAATGTGGATGCATAAGTTGAAGGACGACCAATTCCTAACTCCTCAAGCTTTTTAATTAATGAAGCTTCAGAATAACGAGCAGGGGGCTCTGTGGTATGTTGTACAGATTCAACTTTTTCTTTTGTAAGTGCTTCACCAGTGTTTATTTGTGGTAAACGTGTTGTTTCATTTTCTTCATTATTTTCTTCGTCTCGTTGATCCGTGTAGACGGAAATAAAGCCATCAAAGCGAGTAACAGATCCTGTTGCCCGTAGATTTGCACAGTTTTCTCCTGTCTGTGCTTCAATTTCAACAGTTGTACGTTCAATTTCAGCAGAGCGCATTTGGCTGGCAATAGCACGCTTCCATATCAGCTCATAGAGCTTTGCTTGATCGCTATCGAGAAAATTACGGACTTGACTAGGATTGCGTTGAAAATCTGTTGGACGGATCGCTTCGTGTGCTTCCTGTGCATTTTTTGCCTTTGTTGAATAAAAACGTGGCTTTTCAGGAATATAGTCTTTTCCGAAAGTTTCATGAATAACTTTTCTTGCTGAATCAATAGCCTCAGGTGCTATCTGCACACCATCGGTACGCATATAAGTAATAAGCCCTGCCGTTTCACCATTAATTTCAATGCCTTCATAAAGTTTTTGGGCAATTTGCATAGTGCGAGAAGCTGAAAATCCTAATTTTGAAGAAGCTGCTTGTTGTAGTGTGGAGGTTGTAAATGGAGGAAAAGGATTTCTCTTTGTAGGTTTTGCTTCAACACTGAGTGTATGGTATTGGGCTTGCTCCAACATAAAGCGAATTTGGTCTGCTTGTTCTTGAGATTGAATATCAAGCTTGCCTATTTTTCTTTGATTAAACATTGTCAATCTTGCTTGGAAACTATCATTTCGGATGGTTTTTAACTGTGTTGTAATGGACCAATAATCTTCTTTGATAAAATGTTCTATTTCTGATTCACGATCACAAATAATACGCAAAGCAACCGATTGAACGCGTCCTGCTGAACGCGCACCAGGGAGTTTACGCCATAAAACAGGTGAAAGTGTAAAACCAACGAGATAATCAAGAGCGCGACGTGCAAGATAAGCATCTACAAGTGATGTATCAATATCACGTGGATTGTTCATAGCATCAAGCACAGACTTTTTGGTGATGGCATTGAAGACAACTCTTTTAATAGGTTTATCTTTTAAAACTTTTTTTTGACGGAGAACATCCAGAATATGCCATGAAATAGCTTCCCCTTCACGATCAGGGTCTGTTGCTAATATAAGACTATCGGCTTCTTTAACGGCTTTTGCTATTTCATTTAAACGTTTAGCGGCACCAGAATCTATATCCCATTTCATAGAAAAATCTTGATCCGGTAAAACAGAACCATCTTTTGCAGGCAAATCACGAACATGTCCAAATGATGCGACAACTTTGTATTGAGACCCAAGATATTTATTAATTGTTTTTGCTTTTGCTGGAGATTCAACGATAACGATATTCATAATTTTACCCAAATATTGAAATAAAAATTTTTTTATAAACGCCTTTTACGCGAATAGCTAATGCCAATTGCTTAAGAGCACATAAAAAAATATTAGCCATATAAAAAACATGAATATTGTACAACTTATGATTGTCATTATTAGAGTACACCCTATATAGAATTACACAATTTATTTTCCACTGTTATTACAAAAACATACGGCGAAATACTAAGATAACGTCTATTGAGAGGTAGGAGGGGAAATGCTCAAGGATAGAGGATTATGTTTATAAATCATTTAAAAGTTATCCAATATATTACAGACATGTCAAAGCAAATGAATCAAATGGCGCGTCAGGCGCACAGTCCGCTTTTAGCATTGCTTTTGGATATGGTTGCCAAAGAAGGGCAAAGCATTATTAATAGTGCTGAGGCTCTTGGGGAAGATCAAGATTCGACAATGACACACAACCACCAGAGTGCCGAATAAGCTTTCCAGCAAGGTCGAGTTCTACCAACAAGAGGTAGAGAGCTGGGAGTGAAACACCTGAGTGGATACTGAGTGTGTCTAAATCGATTGGCGTTGTTGAAAGAGCGGAGAGAACTGCTGCACGTGCTGCATCATCATCTGCTAAAGAGAGATCACTGTTTTTTTCATCTGCTAAATTAAAATTCTCCTTTTCAAGTTGTAAAGAGGATGGTTCCTCAAAAAAATTGAGTTGCGAATTTGGAAGCGGTGAAATTAATGGCGTAAGTGTTTCTATAATGTCAGAAGGATGTGTGGTGAGTAGAGCACCATCTTTGATAAGATTGTTTGTACCAACAGATCTTGGATCAAGTGGAGAACCGGGAATGGCAAAAATCAACCGTCCCATTTCAGCTGCTTGACGTGCGGTAATTAAGGACCCTGAGCGCAGGGCTGCCTCTACAACCAAGAGACCAAGTGATAGAGCTGCAATAATACGGTTTCTTCTTGGAAAATCGATAGCACGCGGCTTCCAAGAAATGGGCATTTCGCTGATGATGGCTCCACCGTTGGCAATAATATCTTCATGCAACTTTTTATTTTCAGGAGGATAGATATGATCAATTCCTCCCGCCATGACTGCAACAGTTCCTGTTTTTAAACTTGCTTGATGCGCAACGCTATCAATTCCACGAGCGAGCCCAGAAATTGTTACAAAGTCTGCTTCTCCGAGAAAACGCGCAAATTGAGCCGTAAGCTTTTTTCCCGCAGCTGAAGCATTTCGAGAACCTATAATTCCAATAGAAGTTTTTTGAAAAATTGAAACATTACCTTTGATAGCAATAAGCGGCGGAGGGGCTTCTGTAACCTTAAGAAAAGCTGGATAATCTGGTTCTCCCATACCGATAAACCGGACACCTAATCTTTCAGCTTCTTGCATTTCTTTTTCTGCATCTTTTAAGCTTGCTATTTTAATAGATGCAGAACCACCACCTTTTCTACTAAGCTCTGGCAGTGCTGCCAGAGCATTTTCTGCTGTTTTATAATGATCAATGAGATTGCAAAAACTAACAGCTCCAATATTTTCACTGCGCAATAACCGTAACCAGCTTAGACGTTGACGATCAGTAAGCAGGATTCCTTTATTTATCTCCGTGTTGCGTACCAATCTTACTTTCTTCCCCAATTAATAATCTACCGATATTTGCAGAATGTTTTATAAACACAAATACGCTCATCACAATCAGCATACAATAGAAATAAGAAGCGGAAAAATAAAAAACAAATATCGGTGTGATCGTAACAGCAATAAGCGCAGATAATGAGGAATAACGCATGAGGAGAAAAATCGTTATCCATACAATAATAAAAATAATTGCTGCAGGCCAATAGATTCCTAAGCAGACTCCTAGATAGGTAGCAACACCTTTGCCACCTTTAAATTTAAGCCATACGGGGAAAAGATGTCCTAAGAAAACAAAAAATCCTGCTAGAGAAACAAGGATACTATTGTTTAGCGGATCACTAAAAAACTTTATAACGAAAACAACGATAGTTCCTTTCAACATATCACAAAGAAGTGTTAGAGCAGCAAGCTTTTTATTTCCTGTTCGTAAAACATTTGTTGCTCCAATATTGCCGGAACCGATTGTTCTTATATCACCAATTTTGAACAATTTCGTTAAAAGAAGACCAAATGGAATCGAGCCAATGAGATAAGATATGAGGAAAATAAACCATGGAGTGGATTGAAAAAATATTTCTGCTTCATTCATTAAGAATCTCATTAAATTTGTTGATCAAGTTTAAAAACGTTTTTCCCTTTCACAAAGGTCTGGAGCACGCGTCCTTGAAAACGCGCATTCTCAAAAGGGGTATTTTTTGAACGTGAATAGAGCTTCTCTTTCGAAACAACCCATGGTTCTTCAAGATTAACCACAATAAGGTCTGCATGAGCCCCTTTTTTGAGTGTTCCTGCATTGAGTCCAAAGAGCTTTGCAGGCGCCGTTGACAAAAGTTCCGTTATCCGTAGAAGAGATAGGCTCTCATTATGATAAAGGCGTAAGGCTGCGCTCAATAAGGTCTCCATACCAATAGCGCCAACTGCCGCGTCATTAAATGGTAAATGTTTTGTGTCGATACTCTGAGGATCATGAGAAGAGACAATAACATCTATAATCCCATCCTTTATTGCTTCAATCATTGCTACACGGTCTTCTTCTGTACGCAATGGGGGCATTAAGCGAAAAGAAGTGCGATATTCACCAATGTCATTTTCATTGAAAGATAAATGATTAATAGATACACCCGCTGAAATTTTCTCACTGCGTTTTTTACCTAAACGAAGTGCATCAGCAGAGAGTGCTGTCGATATTTGAGCGGCATGATAGCGTGTTTGCGTTAATGCTGCTAAACGTAGATCTCTTTCAAGTGGGATAACTTCTGCTTCGCGAGGGATGCCAGAAAGACCAAGCCAACTGGCAAGCAGTCCTTCATTCATCACACCTTGCCCTGTAAGATCTTTATCTTGCGTTTCATGCATCAATGGAACATCAAAATCGCGTGCATAAGTCATTGCACGCCGCATAACAGATGAATTTTGAAGTGTTGTTTTTCCTTCACTAAAGGCAACGGCTCCTGCATCTTTGAGCAAACCAAATTCGGTTATTTCTTGTCCGTTGAAACCTTGTGTGATTGAAGCAACGGGATAAATATTGACCAATGACATTTCCTGTGCTGTATGCGTAATAAATTTAACGAGTGCTACATTATCGATAACTGGATGCGTGTTTGGCATCATAAGAAAGGAAGTAATACCACCTGCTGCGGCCGCGTAACTTGCTGATGTAATTGTTTCACAATGTTCGTTCTCTAATTCTTCAACAAAAACGCGCGCATCAACAAGTCCAGGGAGAATTGCTTTGTTTTGTGCGTTAATAACTTCTGCTTCTTCAGGAAACCCCTGATTCAGAGCTTCTTTTCCAGCGGCTATAATTCGTCCATTTTCAACAATAACTGTACCAATTTCATCGATTGCGCGCGAAGGATCAATAATACGAGCATTTTGAAAAACAACTGGTTTTATCATTTTTTTTCTCCACTGATCTTTGCTCGTGAATCTAATAGAGCCTCCATGACAGCCATACGCACTGCAATTCCCATTTCTACTTGTGTATGAATCATACTTTGTGGTCCATCTGCTATGTCGGATGCAATCTCTACACCACGGTTTAATGGGCCAGGGTGCAGAATAATAGAATCATTTTTGGCATAGGCTAAATTTTCTTTATGTAAGCCAAAATAATGGAAATATTCACGCGTAGAGGGAATAAAAGAGCCTGTCATTCGTTCATGCTGTAAGCGCAACATCATGATAACGTCAGCATTTTTAAGACCGTCTTTCATCGTGTTAAAAACCTCAACACTCATATGAGCAATTTCTGCGGGTAAGAGTGTTGAAGGAGCAACAGCACGAACACGAGCACCCAAAGCATTGAGACACAAGATATTAGAACGGGCAACACGTGAGTGTAAGATATCTCCGCAAATCGCAACAGTTAATCCTTCAATACGACCTTTTGCCTTTTTAATGGTTAGAGCATCTAATAAAGCTTGGGTTGGATGTTCGTGGGCACCATCACCTGCATTAATAACACAACAATCAACTTTTTGCGCTAATAAAGCTGCCGCTCCTGCACTGTTATGGCGAAAAACCAGTATATCTGGCTTCATCGCATTGAGAGTTGTAGCTGTATCAAGTAATGTTTCTCCCTTTTTTACAGATGAGTTGCCGATCGCAAGATTCATCACGTGTGCACCTAGCCTTTTACCCGCTAATTCAAAAGAAGATTGTGTTCGCGTAGAGGCTTCAAAAAAGAGATTAATTTGAGTCCGTCCATGCAAAGTAGATTTTATTTTATCAATTTTGTTAGAAAGGATAACATTTGCTTCTGCACGATCAAGCAATGTATTAAGATCTTGTACACTCAGATCTTTAATAGCTAAAAGATGTTGATGAGGGAAAAGTGGAAAAAAATTATCTTGCATCATAGCATTCTTCTTTATCTCTCTCTAAACAGGTTAAACAAGCATTTGTTTGAATATGATAAATGTTTTTTAACTCTAAAAAGACAAATAGTCTATGATATGAATGATTTGAATGTAGGAATATACCTATGAGTGCTGTATCTGCGCAAAATACTCGTCGAAAAAATACATTTCTTAGCGATACGCTTATGTTTCGTATTGCTTCTACTTTGCCTAAGTTTTTGTTAACAAGTTTTGAAGAAATAGGGGATTTTGCCGCGAGTCGAGAAGCATGGAAACTTTCTTGCTTAGCGAATCATTATAAGCCTTTACTATGCTATAATGATGAATGGGGGCAACCAACAGAAAGATTAGAGATCCATTCTTCCTATCAAGCTCTTCAACAATATTCTAGACAAGCAGGTTTGGTTACCTCGCTTTGGGAAAATACGAGCTCAGAAAATGGAGTACGCTATCAAGCGCGTGCGATTCGTTTAGCTTTATCTGCTGGTTTAGAAACAGGACACTTGAATGAAGTTATCATAACGAGTGCAGCTATTGCTGTTTTAATTAGTGATATTGAGCTCTTCAAAAAATGGCAAAATGTACTTTTATCACGCCAATATGATTCCTCATCAAAGCCTATTCATCATAAAAAGGCGGCTTCTCTAACTTGTGCATTTGACGATATTGAAAAATACGCTTTCAATTTTCCAAGTGTTAAGAAAATTTCTTTCGATGAAAGTATGGAACGTGATCTATATCGTTTAAATGTTGTAAAAACCAACGTTATTAATCCTACCGCTGACGGATATCTTGTTAGTGCAGATTTAGATGGTCATTTAAGTTGTTTTTTTATTCCACGCATACAAGAAAATGGCGCATTAAATGGATCTATATCGATTCGTCATTTAATTCAGCGTTCTGGAGAACTTCTAACACCAGAGGGGGTTGTCGACTTCCAAGGCAGTTATGGCTGGCTTTTGGGAAATGCTGGAGAAGGGCTTAAAGTTATTAAAGATATCGAGACGATGATGCGTTTCGATCAATCTGTCATATCGGCAGGTGTTTTACGAGCGGCTCTTCAATTTGGTATGGATTTTTTCCGGAAAAAAATGCCCAATCAGCCTTTACCACCACTGACAGAACGTATTTTTGCAGATATTGCATTAGATATAGCTGCCTCACAAGCATTGGTTTTGCGTTTAGCAAGAGCATTTGACAATGCAGCAAATGACCGTTCTGAAGCAGCTTTTGCCCGCATTATGACACCTATTATTGCTTATCATGTAAGTCAATTGGTTGTACCTATTATTGGTGAAATTATTGCACAACTTGGTATTGAAAGTTTTATAGAGAATAATCCATTATCACAAATGTTGCATAATGGGCCTGCGCGAATTGTGAGAAATAGTTCTGCTAATCAATTGGTAAAGGATGCCATTCTTATTGCTGAAAAAGCACCGGGATTGTTTCAGAAATTGTTGGAAAAAATTGCTCTTGATATTGGAGCAGCGGGACCCCGAGCAATTGAAATTATTAAGTCAGCAGGTGATATGGCATTAGCAAATGAAGGTGCAGGAAGATTTTTTGTTGAACAGGTGGCCTATGCAGCAGCAGCAGCAGCATTACGTTCTACAGACATAGAACATGTTGCGAATGCCTATATGGAAAGCCGCCTTGGGGGACAATGGAGATCTTCTTACGGGATGCTCATTGCACGATATAATGCAGGGCATTTGCTCAATGTCCTCTATCCTTCCATATGATGAAAGTTTTGAATTCTATTGAGAGCACCTTGCAATATAAAAGCGGCGGCTGCCGAATCAATACGGCTTGCTCGTTTAGCGCGCGATACATTCATTTCTAAAAGAGACCGTTCCGCAGCAATTGTTGATAAACGTTCGTCCCAAAAAACAAATGGAATTTTTGTATAAGCTTTCATATTGCTCACAAAAGCTCTGGTTGCTTGAACACGAGAGCCACTGCTTCCATTCATGTTAAGAGGTAAGCCAATGATAATAACGCCTACATTTTCACGGTCAAAAATTTTAATAAGTGTGTAAGCATCTTCTGTAAATTTTTTTCGCTGTAGTACAGGACGCGGATTTGAGACAATCAGCCCCCTATCAGAAATCGCAATTCCGATAGTTTTTGTCCCTAAATCTAAGCCTGCTATTGTTTGTCTAGGCAAAAGATGTGTTATAACTTCATCTATATTAATAACAGTCATAAAAGTATAATACGTTTTTTAATGTTTCAGATCTATAGTTATATTCTTTATTCATGTTATCTAATATTCTTGCACTTACAAGTGCAGCCTTGTATAGCCAGAATAAAGATCAATAAATAAACAAAAAAGCAGAAAGGCGTAAAGAGTATGTCTGTTGATCAAGAGACAGTCAAGCGGATAGCACATTTAGCAAGGATTGCCCTCCACGATGATGAGATAGAACCTGTGACAAAAAAATTCAATGCTATTTTAGGTTTTGTAGAGCAATTGAATGAAGTTGATGTCAGTGGAGTTGAGCCATTAACATCTGTGATGCCGATGACACTACGAATGCGTGAAGATAGTGTTACAGATGGCGATAAAGCAGCAGATATTGTAGCCAATGCCCCTGTTACAGAAGAAAAATTTTTTCTTGTCTCAAAAATTGTTGAGTAACTTTTTATATTTTTGAAATTTGAGAACCAATATGACTGATTTAACAACTCTCACAATTGCGCAAGCTCGTGATGCTCTAACAAAGAAAAATCTCAAAGCAATAGAATTAACGGAAGCTTATTTACAAGCAATAGAGTTGGCAAATCCAACTTTAAATGCTTATGTAACAATAACAGCAGAACAGGCAATGAAAATGGCTGCTGAATCAGACAGTCGCTTAGCGAAAGGGCAGGAAGGGCTTTTGGAAGGAATTCCCTTAGGGATTAAAGATCTTTTTGCAACCTATGGTATTCATACTCAAGCCTGTTCAAATATCCTTGATGGTTTTAAACCGCACTATGAATCAACTGTCACGGCTAATTTATGGCAAGATGGTGCTGTGATGTTAGGAAAACTTAATATGGATGAGTTTGCTATGGGCTCATCCAACGAAACATCATATTATGGTCCCGTTATTAGTCCATGGAGAAAAAAAGGCTCAAATGAAAAACTCGTACCCGGTGGTTCTTCGGGGGGATCCGCAGCCGCTGTTGCTGCACAAATTTGTGCTGGTGCAACTGCAACCGATACAGGTGGCTCAATACGTCAACCCGCAGCTTTTACTGGAACTGTAGGAATAAAGCCAACTTATGGACGTTGTTCGCGATGGGGCGTTGTCGCGTTTGCTTCATCTCTTGATCAAGCTGGACCTGTTGCTAGAGATGTTCGTGATTGTGCTATCTTACTCAGATCAATGGCCTCTTTTGATGAAAAAGATTCTACTTCCGTCAATTTACCAGTTCCTGATTATGAAAGTTATCTTGGTCAATCAATCAAAGGAATGAAAATCGGTATTCCAAAAGAATATCATGTGGATGGAATGTCTCCAGAAATTATTGAGCTTTGGCAAAAAGGAATAAATTGGTTAAAAGAAGCAGGTGCTGAGATTAAAGATATTTCTTTACCCCATACAAAATATGCTCTACCTTCTTATTACATTATAGCTCCTGCAGAAGCCTCTTCTAATTTAGCGCGTTATGATGGTGTGCGTTTTGGTTTGCGTATGCCTGGAAAAGACATCATTGAGATGTATGAAAATACGCGTTCTGTTGGTTTTGGTGATGAAGTCAAACGGCGCATTCTGGTTGGAACTTATGTTCTTTCATCAGGTTATTATGATGCCTGTTATTTAAGAGCTCAAAAAGTAAGAACACTCGTAAAACGTGATTTTGACCAATGTTTTGCTTCAGGCATTGATGCTATTTTGACACCAACAACACCAACACCTGCTTTTGGTATTGCTGATGAAAAAATAAAAAATGATGCTGTAGCAATGTATCTTAATGATATTTTTACGGTACCAGTTAATATGGCTGGTTTACCAGGAATTTCTGTTCCTGCTGGTCTGTCATCAAATGGTTTACCTCTAGGATTGCAATTGATTGGTAAACCTTTTTCTGAAGAAGTCATTTTTCAGATAGCGCACATTATTGAACAAGAAGCAGGAATATTCAGTGCAGAAAAATGGTGGATGTAATAGTCAAAATTCACAAAGGAGCATTTCTCATCCTTAATGAGAAATGCTTTTTTAAATGGTGGAGGGATGAGCTCTATTTCCTTAATTCGTAGTCTTACCCACCAAGATAGGCTTCTTTAACACGCGAATCAGATAGCATAGTTTTTCCTTCACCGTGAAATAAAATATGTCCTACCTCTAAAATATAAGCATAGTCAGCTATGGAAAGTGCAGCAAATGCATTTTGTTCAATAAGAAGAACAGTTTTTCCCATATCATTAATTTTTCGAATAATCGAAAAAATTTCTCGAACGAGAAGTGGTGCTAACCCCAAGGAGGGTTCATCTAATATGACCATATCAGGATTGCTCATGAGTGCACGGCCCACAGCAACCATCTGTTGTTCACCCCCTGACATTGTTCCTCCCAACTGTTTTGCTCTTTCACGTAGGCGCGGAAAAAGGTCAAATATCCATTCAATATCACGGGAAATTCCCTGCTTATCGTGACGAATATAAGCGCCTAGATGAAGATTCTCTAAAACAGTAAGATGGGGCATGATACGTCGTCCTTCAGGGCTTAGAGCAATCCCTAATCGCAAAATCTCTTCTGGTGATTTTTTAATAATAGATTTGCCATTATAGGTAATTTCTCCATAAACAGAGCGATTAAGCCCTGTAATAGAACGTACAATACTGCTTTTTCCTGCACCATTGGCTCCAATTAAAGTGACAATACTGCCCCGCTTTATGGACATAGAAAGATTTTGGACAGCTTTAATGGCGCCATAATGAACGTAAAGATTTTTTATTTTAAGAATATCCATAAACATCTCCGCCAAGATAAGCTTCAATAACTTTAGGGTTATTACGAATTTCATCTGGTGTACCACTGGCAATGCAACAACCATATTCCATAACCAAAATATGTTGGCAAAGCCCCATAACCACTTTCATATCGTGCTCAATAAGAAGAATTGTAAGATCAAAGTCTTTTTGCACTTTTGCTATGAATTTTCTAAGATCTTCACTTTCTTGTGGATTCATGCCAGCAACAGGTTCATCAAGAAGAAGCAATTTGGGCTTTGTGGCTAACGCACGTGCAATTTCTAGACGTCGTTGCACACCATAAGGTAAAGCTGTTGCCGATTGATTGGCAAGGTGATCAAGTTGTAGCTGTTCAAGGAGCTCCAAGGAATTTTTATAAATTTCCTTCTTTTCTTTTATTGCTTTTGAAAAAAATAGAGCTGAAGAAAACCAAGGATATTTTTGTCGAACATGCGCTCCTACCATAACATTCTGCAAAACCGTTAACCCTGAGAAAAGACGAATATTTTGAAATGTTCTGGCAATATGGCTTCTACAGATAATATAAGGAGAGGCTCCAGAAATTTTTTTCTCATCAAAAAGAATGATGCCGCTTGTAGGAGCATAAAATCCAGAAATCATATTGAAAACTGTTGTTTTTCCAGCACCATTGGGACCAATTAATCCAGTAATACTTCCTCGTTTAATTGCCATATTAACATTATTTACAGCAACTAATCCGCCAAAACGCATTACAATATTATTGAGTGAAAGGATATTGTCGTTCATAGCTTTCCCTCAGTATTAGAAAGCTTTTTGCGTATCAAAAAGCTATAAATTCCATTCCATGAAAATTCTCGTTGTCCCATTAACCCTTTTCTCCAAAACAAGATAATTACCAGCAATAAAAGAGAAAAAACAACCATACGAAGCCCTGGGGTTTCTGGAATATGTATAAAACCTAAGTCAAATGGACTTTCAATAATACGAAGCCATTCAAGCATAACTGTAATAATAATGCTGCCAATAATGCTCCCTGTAATTGAACCGAGACCACCAGCAACAACAATCATTAAAATATTAAAAGTCAGAAGAAAATTAAACATTTTTGGATCAATGGTTGAAATAAGAGCCGCCATTAATGCGCCACCTATACCTGCAAAAAACGCTCCAACAGTAAAGGAAAAACTACGGTAGAAAAAAGCATTAATTCCCATAGTTTTTGCAGCTATTTCATCATCACGAATGGCACGTAATACGTTACCAGTATTACTTTGCAGTAAGAGAACAATAAAGAGAACTGTAAATGCTAGCCAACCATAGTTCCACCATAATGTTGCATTTTGAGGTATTCCTTTGATTCCCAAAGAGCCATTTGTGAGCGATGTTGCGTTCGTAATGACAATGCGAATAATTTCCGCAAAACCTAATGTTGCAATTCCAAGATAATCGCCACCAAGACGCAATATTGGTAAAGCAATTAATAAACCTACAACAGCAGCACACAAACCACTTATAACAACAGCGATAAAAAAAGGTAACTGCAAATGATATAATGGTTCAGCAATAGGCTCAAGAATCCACATCATTTCTTTTTGTTCAGGGGAAAGAAGTAAAATTGCGCAAACATAAGCACCAATAGCCATAAATCCAGCATGTCCAAGAGAAAACATACCTGTGAAACCGTAAATCAAATTAAGCGAAATTGCCAATATCGCATTAATAGCAATCAGATTGATGATACGAAGCGTATAGTCATTAAAATGGCTATCAGCATAAAATAAAAAAACTATGAGAACTAAAACACTTATACACGATAAAACAGTTGTCGCTGACTTTGCCATTAGATTTTCTCCTGATTTCTTTTACCCATTAATCCTGTGGGCAATATCAATAGAATCAGAATCAATAAAATGAAAGCGAAGGCATCTCGATATCCAGATAGCGCAGGGAAAAATGCGATAATCATAATTTCAATAAACCCTAATAATAATCCTCCCAACATTGCTCCTGGTATCGAACCAATACCTCCGATAACAGCAGCAATAAATGCTTTGAGACCAGGAAGAACACCCATATAAGGCTGAATTTGAGGATAACGTAAAGACCACATAATGCCTGCTATGGCGGCAAGAGCTGAGCCTATTCCAAATGTAAACGCAATAACTTTATTGACAGACACACCCATCAAACGTGTTGTTTCAATATCATGGGAGATTGCGCGCATAGCAAGACCCGGTTTTGTTTTATGGATAATCCATAACAGTAATAAAATAAGAATTAATGACACAACGGGAACGATCAGAGACATGGGAGCAATTCTGATGATACCATCTGCTCCTGATCCTAGATGCCATAAAAATGGTGTTACAAGAAAATCTGGCTGTTGTACACCTTTCGGAACACCACTAAAGAGTACAGTAGCAAGATTTTCAATAAAAAAAGAAACACCAATTGCACCGATAAGTGCCGAAATACGCGGAGCATGGCGTAGAGGTTTATAAGCAAATTGATCAACAGCAACACCCACAGCACTTGTAATAAAAATGGAAAAACAAAGAGCTAAAACCCAAATCGGTGTAAAGTCTTGTGGGGAAATTTTAAAATAATAAACAAATCCTAGCACAAGAATTAAAAAAGCAGCAATCCAATAAATTGGAGGACGCCTTTTAAAGCCTATAAAGACCGAATAATAAACAAGAGCAGCAAGAAACAAAAGAAGAAAAGCTGCCCAAGCAGGCATAAAGCCAATTGTGGAAAAGAAAACAAAATATGCTCCCAGCATAAAGATATCACCGTGAGCAAAATTAATGAGTCTCAGTATACCGTAGACCATGGTGTAACCAATAGCAATAAGCCCATAAAGAGATCCCAATGCCAGTGCATTAAAAAAGTACTGGATGAACATTTCAGTGCTCATCTCTCATCCTTCCACATTTGTTAATTTACATAGGACAATAAGAAATTTCTAAACTTTTGGTTGAGAAAAAAATCCTCAACCAATTCTTGCATTTTAATAAGTAAAACTTTTTAATTAAAAAGCAGGTTTAACTTCTTCTAAATAAACACGTTTTCCATCCTGTATTTTAATGATACCAATAGGAATTTTAGGGTTATGATTTTCATCCATTGACATATCCCCAAAGGGGGTAGGAAAATCTTTTAATTTGCTAAGTGCGATAGTAATTTTTTCACGATCAGTGCTACCAGCATTTTCAATAGCCTTCATGAACATCATATAACTCGTGTATCCCAAAACAGAATTGATATTTGGCTCTTTGTCCGGGTAAGATTTTTTCCATTCTTTTGTGAATTCTTGCGCAGCTACTGACATATTTGGCATATCCTCACTATAGGGAAGTGTCGTATGTAAGAAACCTTCTGCAGCTTTTCCTGCAATCGTAATGGTTTCTGGATTATCCATAGCATCTCCACCCATAATTTGAAACTTCGCCCCTAATTCTCGTGCTTGTTTCATGATGATAGCACCTTCAGAAAAGTAAGATGGAATGAATAAGATATCAGGTTTCTGGGCGATAATTTGCGTGAGAACAGCTGAAAAGTCCTGATCTCCAGAATTATAATTTAAATTTGAGATAACTTCACCACCTAATTTTTTGAAAGCACGCGTAAAATAACTTGCAAGACCAATAGCATAATCGCTTGAAATATCTTTAAGGATAGCAGCCTTTTTTGCGTGTAAAGTTTGGCTTACATAAGTTGCGATTCCTACTCCTTGATAGGAATCAATAAAGCAAGCACGAAAGTAATATTTTTTACCCTGTGTAACAAGGGGACTTGTTGAGGACGTTGCAATGGTTGGAGTCTTTGCCTTTTCAGATATTTCACCACCTGCTAACGAGAGTGAAGAACCATAGCTACCAATGATTCCACTCACTTTTTCACTTGCTGTTAAACGCATAACAGCATTAGCCGCTTCTACTTTATCAGATTTGTTATCAATAATAACAAGTTCCACTTTACGTCCTAAAATTTCTGGAACTTTTTTATGGGCTAATTCTATACCTCTAATTTCAAGCTGACCTCCAAATGCATTTTGACCACTTAATGGAAGATAAACACCAATCTTAATAGGTTCACTCGCATAAACATTTGTTGTAAATGCTATAAATGCTGCGATTATCGTAAGGATTTTCTTCAATTGCATTGCGCATTTTCCTTAATTGAATTGTCGTTTTTTCACCTTATATTGAACTTCTTCATCATGCAAGTTACACATTAATCAAAATATCATTATGTAAAAAAACTTTTATATGACCTCTTTTGTAGGGCACCCCTTGTAAGGTATGTAAAGTGTACAATCAAATAGTTTTATAAATATTCATGTTGATATTCTCTGACACTAACATAGAAGATACGACAATGTGGGGAAATCTTATCTTGGGGCTTGCGTGTTGATACAAGAGCAATGTTTACTTAAACTTAGAGAATCAATATCGTACAATTTATAAGCTACAGGATCACGTTATTATGACGAGTAAGGATGCATTAAAGGATTGTTCCCCATCTAAGGATAGTATAGGTACTTGTGGGGAGATTATCGAAATCAGTGGTGTCATTAAGTGGTTTGATGGTAGTAAGGGGTATGGATTTATTGTACCTGATTTACCTCATTTTCCCGATATATTATTGCATGTTACGGTAATGCGAAGGGATGGTTTTCAAACAGCTTTAGAAGGAGCTAAAGTCATTTGTGCTGTGGAAAAAACTGAACGAGGGTTAAAGTGCGTTCAGGTGAAATCCATAGATTGTTCTTCAGCAATTCATCCATCAGAAGTTCCTGCCCGTACCCATGTTGTTGTTACTCCAGAAAGTGGACTAGAACGAGCAATTGTTAAATGGTTTAATCGTGACAAAGGATACGGTTTTCTTAGCCGTGGGCAAGGAACAGAAGATATTTTTATTCATATGGAAACATTGCGCCGTTTTGGTTTAGCAGAGCTTCGTTCCGGCCAAGTTGTTCTTGTACGTTTTGGTAAAGGAGAAAAAGGTTTAATGACAGCAGAGATTTATCCGGACATAGGCATTCCTTTAGCTACGCATTGAATTTCACGAGTGAAATCAGTATGTTTTCTATATTTTTAAAGATGATTATTCCGTAAATTGCTATAGAGGTAGATTTTTAAAGAAAATATGGCTCTAGTGAATCCATAAACCAAATGAAGAAAATTTCGCATATTACGTTGAAAGAAACTAGAAAATAACAAGGAAGCAATCCTCTTTTTTTTGACTTTTAAACTCTGGTACTTTTATTTTAGAAACAAAATTTAAAATTTTTCTGTGGTGGAGACAAGAATGTTAAAGCCTTTTAAAAAGGAGCATATTGTTTTATTGGTGATATTTTTTATGTTAGATATGCGTGTTGTTGTAGCAAAGGAGCCCATAGAGATTCCTGTGCATCCAATTCCTTTAGAAATACATACAAAGCAAGGTCCGGTTTTTTATAAGGTAGAGATTGCTTTTACGCCATCTCAAGCAGCAGCTGGTTTAATGTATCGAACTGATTTTCCACGCGATCGTGCAATGCTCTTTAAGCAGCTAAAAAGTTCTCGATCGGGAGATGAGCAGAAAATTTTTATGTGGATGGCAAATACGCCTTTACCTTTAGATATGATTTTCTTAAACTCTGAGGGAATTATTGTATCGATTATTGAAAATACTTCTCCACTTTCAACAAATACCATTTCATCAGAAGTTCCTGCAGCTTTTGCACTTGAAATTAACGCTGGTGAAGTTTCTAAAAAAAAGATACAAAAAGGACAACGTGTTATTCATCCTGTACTTTGTGGAAAGTGCAATAAAAAATGACCGCTGAAGATATTCGTTTTTTTGAATATAATGGTTTGCGATTTGCTTATCGAGAAGAAGGGCAGGGCGCGCCTATTTTGTTGATCCATGGTTTTGGATCTTCTGCACGGGTGAATTGGTATGCAACGGGTTGGTTTCGTATTCTCACTGAAGCAGGATATCGTGTTATTGCTCTTGATAATCGCGGTCACGGAGATTCAGTTAAAAGTTATGATCCTGTCTTTTATACACCTCAAGCTATGGCTGGCGACGCAGTAAAGTTACTGCAGCATTTAGAGTTATCTAAAGCCCATGTTATGGGATATTCTATGGGGGCTCGTATTAGTGCTTTCATGGCTCTTTTGCATCCAACATATGTACACAGTGTTATTTTTGGTGGTTTAGGTATTGGTATGGTGACGGGAGCAGGAAATTGGGAGCCTGTTGCTGAGGCCCTTTTAGCAGAAGATATTTCCACTATTACCAATACGCGCGGTTTAATGTTCCGTAAATTTGCAGATCAAACGAAAAGCGATAGGCGTGCTCTTGCTGCTTGTATCATTACATCAAAACAGGAGTTAACGGTATCTGAAGTTTACAAAATCAAACAACCAGCACTTGTTGCCGTTGGTTCATTAGATGAAATTGGCGGTGATGCAGAGCCATTGGCAGCCTTGTTGCCTTGTGGTGAAGCTTTATCAATTCCTGATCGAGATCATATGCTTGCTGTAGGCGATAAAGTTTATAAAAAAGGCGTTATCGATTTTCTTTCTCGTTATCCTATAAAATAAGAACTTTTCATAGCTTTTAGAATTTACAGAAATACTCAATATTTTTATTTCGTATAAATTGAAAAAAGCTTATTAAAAAATCTTTCTGTTGTGACATAAGTTTTTATAAAAAATGAAAAGAAAAATAAACTCTTATTAGCTTATTTTGTATATTTTTTAGAGACGTAATTCTTCTAAGATTAGATAATTATACTTTAAAGGTTATTAAAAAGAATTATTTTCGAATGATGTAATAAATATTTTTTGCTAAAAAATGTAGTTTTAAATAAAAAAATATTTTTATTTATTTTTTATAAAATAAACAAAATTATAAATTATTGATCAATTTATTCTTACGAATATGCATTTTAAATATAGATGCTAAAATTGGAGATAAAGTAAAATTATTAAAAATATACAGTTTTTTTGCCATTTTTTAATCTATACGGGTATATTTAATAATGATAGACTCCTTTTGTAACCGTTCTTTATGAATGTATAAAGAACGTTGTGAATATATGTAATATTAAGTAAATATTCAGATTATGCTTTTTTACTGACTTTACAGAATCATAAGAGTGTCTTATTTGCACGACACGCAATTATTTTAATCGTTTCAAAAAAACAGGAGAGCATAGTGAATGCTGATGAAATAAAAAAACTTGATAATTATTTTAAAAATATATTCCAAAACTCAGCATTGCAAGTCAGAGCACGTCCTAAAAAGAGTGATTCTTATGAGGTTTATATGGGAGATGAGTTTTTAGGCATTATCTATCGAGATGAAGATGAAGATGAGCTCTCCTATAATTTCTCAATGGCTATATTAGATATTGATTTAGAAAATTGATTCGTTATTCATAGTTGAATGAAGTCTTTTTTATCCCATAAGATTTATATAAGTTTTAACGCTTTAAAACTCGTATGGTTATTTCGTGCAATAATAAGATGGTCATGGATAATAATGCCTAATGCATTTGCTGCATCTTTTAATCTATATGTCATTGTTATATCTGCATTAGAGGGTGTGGAATCGCCAGAAGGGTGATTGTGGACTAAGATAAGTCCTGATGCGGATAACTCTAAAGCTCGAGAAATAACTTCACGAGGATAAACAGGGGTATGATCAATGGTTCCAGTTTGTTGCACCTCATCAGCAAGTAAGCCGTTTTTCTTATCAAGAAACAAAATACGAAATTGTTCACGTGTTTCATGAGCCATAACAGCTTTACAATACGCTAACACTTTATCCCATGATGAAAAAATATCGCGCTTAAACAATTGCGCACGAGCAAGACGTCCAGCAACATCTGAAATAATTTTTAAATCAACTGCAGTAGCGGGACCACATCCTGGAATTTCTTGAAGTCGGTGAATATCCGCTCCCAACACATCAGCTAATGAACCAAAACGTGCTATCAAATTTTTAGCTATGGGTTTTGTGTTTGCACGGGGTATTGTGCGAAAAAGCAATAATTCAAGATATTCATAATCTTCAATTGCATTTCCTTTTGACTTTAAATAACGCTTCCGAAGACGTTCACGATGTCCTTGATAATGTTTATGAAACTGTGCGTTTTTCTGAGGCTCTTCACTTTTTCTTTCTGATACTGGGGTGAGTGGAGAACTCAATGTTAATGCAAAGTGATTACTTTGAGTATCTTCCTTTTGATTTAATTTTTTAGCCATAACATCTCTACATTGCGTTAGGTATGCGAATTTGGAATATAAAAAATATTTTTAGGAGATTGTGTAAATATTTCATACCCTTCATTTGTAACACCAATTGTATGTTCATATTGTGCTGTCAGAGAGCGGTCACGGGTAACAACAGTCCAACCGTCAGATAAAATCTTAACTTGTGGTTTACCAAAGTTAATCATAGGCTCAATTGTAAACATCATACCTTGTTTTAATTCAGCTCCTTCTCCAGGATTTCCATAATGGAGGATATTGGGAGCATCATGAAAAAGCTGGCCGATACCATGTCCGCAAAAATCTCTCACAATTGAACAGCGTTCAGATTCTGCATACTGTTGAATAGCTGCCCCAATATCACCTGTCGTTGCTCCAGGCTTAACGACAGCGATTCCTTGCATAAGACTTTCATAGGTTATTTTTAGCAAGCGTTCTGCTGCACGCCTAATTTTTCCAACAGGATACATTCGGCTTGAATCCCCATGCCAACCATCAAGGATAAAGGTTACATCAACATTTACAATATCACCTTCTTGCAAAGGTCTTTTATTGGGAATGCCATGGCAGACAACGTGATTGATAGATGTACAGCATGAATGGCTGTATCCATGATAATTTAGATCAGCAGGAAGTGCTCCTCGCTTAGCTCCAAAAATAAATACAAAATCATCTATTTCTTGCGTAGTAACGCCTGGCTTAATGATATCTGTAAGCGCATCAAGGCATTCTGCAGCAATACGACCAACTTCACGCATTTTAGCAAAAGCATAATCATCGAAAATGCGGATTTTTCCATTAAATTTTAAAGGGATTTTATTATATTCGATATACTCAGTCATTGTTTCTTCTATTTTCTATTTTTACTCTCTGAATCGGAAAAATGCCTTCTACACTTACATGACACTTTACAGCATAACATTCTACTCCTGATTTTAATGCTAAATCAAACTTACGTCCATAGAGTGGATCAAGATCATGACAAATTGTAAAAGCTGAGCAATCTTCTCGTTGAATAATATAAAGCATAGCAGCTCGTTTTCCTTGTTGTACAACTCCTATGAGCTCATCAAGGTGACGTGCACCACGTTTTGTTTCGCTATCAGGAAATTCTGCTAATCCTTTCTGACGAATAAAATGAACATTTTTGACTTCTAGGTAACAATCAGGAAGAATGTCATCACGTAAAAGAAAGTCAATTCGTGATTGTGTCCCATAGCGTTGTTCTTTTAAAATTGTTTTATATCCATTTAATTCTGGTAGTAATCCGTTTTGAATTGCTTCTAACGCAAGTTTATTGGGTAAAGAAGTATTAATGCCAACCAAAGTATTATCGGCTTCAATAATTTCTAATTGATAGGCATATTTTCGTTTGATGTTGTTATGATAAGAAAGCCAAATATTGGTGTTGAAAGCTGTTAATCCAAGCATTGATCCTGTATTAGGTACAGACACGGTGAGGACATGCTGATCATCTTGTTGAACATCCGCAAGAAAACGTTTATAACGACGGATAAGCTTTGCAGGAAAAAGTTTGGGAATAAAGTGCATATCCCTTTTTTAGGATTTATGATTTCATAATTCAACTGAGATTATGATTTATAGGGGCTGTTCCCTATTAAAAAAGATAAAATTGATGTAAAAAACGCTACGATATCTTATATAAATTGTTATAAATTCCATCGTTCACTTTAATGGCTTTTAAAATTTATTATTAGGTTTAGAAACTATTATCTTTGAATGAAAAGATAGATTATCTATAATTTATTATTAAACAGCATTAGAGTATTGTGAAAAAGGTTTCGTAAAAATAGTGGAGAGGGAGATAGTTTAAGTGAAACTAGGTAAAATTGATGGCAGGAACGAATAGGAATCGTGAAAATTTAACAAATGGTCCCATTATTATTTTAGTTGAACCGCAGCTTCCTGAAAACATTGGTATGGTCGCAAGGGCAATGGCAAATTTTGGGCTTTCTAAGCTTCGATTAGTCAAACCTCGAGAAATGTTTCCAAATGAAAAAGCTAGAGCTGCTGCAAGTAAAGCTGATCATGTCATTAACAATGCTGTAATTTTTAACACATTGCGTGATTCAATTGCAGATTTACACTATGTTTTTGCCACAACAGCACGTGAAAGATGTGGATTTAAAACTGTAAAAAGTGCTGTCGAAGCAGCAAGCGTATTACGTCAGCGTGAAAGTATCGGACATAAGACCGGGATTGTCTTTGGAAGAGAGAGATGGGGACTAGAAAATAATGAAATCAGCCTTGTTGATGAAATTATTACTTTTCCAGTTAATCCTGCTTTTGCGTCACTTAATATTGCGCAAGCGGTTCTTTTAATGTCTTACGAATGGATGAAAACTGGTTTAGAGAATGTCAGCGATACGGCATTTCGTGCAGCAGAGATGGAACCTGCAAATAAAACAATATTCCATGGTTTTTTATCTCAGTTAGAAGAGGCTTTGAATATCCGTGGGTATTTTAGACCACCAGAACGTAAAGAAGTAATGCTTGCAAATTTGCGCTCTGTTTTTACGCGCGCTAACTTTAGTGAACCTGAGGTTCGTTTATTGCGAGGCATTATATCTTCTTTGGATCATTTTTCGCCACAATATCCACGGGGGAGTAGAGCACCGGAAGAGCGTGATCGTAAAAAAATTAAAAATAAGTGTGAAAACTAATGGATGAACGAGCTGTTCTTTTTTTTGATAGCGGTATTGGTGGTTTAACAGTGTTCAGGGAAGCGCGTATTCTTATCCCTGACATGCAATTTATCTATGTTGCTGATGATGCAGGATTTCCTTATGGAAATTGGAAAGAAAATATTTTAAAAGAGCGTATTTTGAAGATTTTTACAAATCTTTTAACACGTTACAATCCAGCTTTATGTGTGATTGCTTGCAACACTGTTTCTACACTGATGATAGCAGATTTACGACAGAATTTTCCTCATGTCCCTTTTGTAGGAACGGTTCCTGCAATTAAATCAGCTGCTGAACAAACAAAATCTGGTTTTATTTCCGTATTAGCGACTCCTGGAACAGTTAAACGTGCTTATACAAATGAATTAATTAACTCTTTTGCTGGACAGTGTCATGTTCAGCTTGTGGGAAGTAAAAAGCTGGCTGGACTTGCTGAAGATTATTTACGGGGAAAATCTATCGATTCAGAAGAGTTAAGAAAAGAAATCCTGCCATGTTTTGTGGAAAAAAATGGACAATATACGGATGTTATTGTTTTAGCCTGCACACATTATCCTTTTTTGATTAATTTCTTTCGTGAACATGCTTTATGGTCCGTTGAGTGGATTGATCCGGCGAAAGCGATCGCCAAACATATCAGATCTTTATTACCATTGTCGGAAAAGATACACCATCAATATATAAAAAAATATCAAGATTTTGCGTTGTTGACATCGAAAAATATCACTTCTTTAACGGAAAATTTGTTTAAAGGATTTGACTTAAAACTCATGAAAGGAGTTGACTTTGGGTTACGAGACCAATAATGATGATCTAGTTATTTTTTCAAGAAAATAGCATTAATTGACGTGTCCCGTGAATAACTTTGCATATTGATATGTTAAGGTATTCTGTCAGTCTTTAGTATTTAAAGGCAGAGGAGGGCGCGTTTCCTTGGGATCTTAAGATCTCGTATTTTATTTTATAAGGAAATGCGATGAGTAAACGCGAAACAACAAAGTATAAAATTGACCGTCGTATGGGAGAAAATATTTGGGGGCGTCCAAAATCTCCTGTCAATCGTCGTGATTATGGTCCAGGTCAGCATGGACAGCGTCGTAAAGGAAAACTTTCTGACTATGGGGTGCAGTTACGTGCTAAACAGAAATTGAAAGGGTTTTATGGAGATATTTCAGAAAAACAATTTCATAAAACCTATGAAGAGGCTGCTCGTCGACGGGGAGATACTGGTGAAAACCTTATCGGTCTGTTAGAATCACGTTTGGATGCTGTTGTTTATCGTGCAAAATTCGTACCTACGATTTTTGCTTCTCGCCAATTTATCAATCACGGTCATGTTAATGTCAATGGGCGGCGCACAAATATTCAATCTTATCGTTGTAAACCAGGTGATGTTATTGAGGTTCGGGAAAAATCGAAACAACTTGTTTTAGTGTTAGAATCAGTGCAATTGGCAGAACGTGATGTCCCTGATTATATTGAAGCAGATCATAAACAGATGAAAGCAACCTTTACACGTATTCCTGCTTTTGCAGATGTTCCTTATGCTGTGCAAATGGAACCTAATCTGGTTGTTGAATTTTATTCTCGATAATTTTCTGTAAGAGAAATTGTTTCTCTCTTCTATTATGATAATTTCAAAGTATTGTGTTATTTTTACAATATTTGAAATTAATAAGTTATTTTTGTAAATGGTTCTATATTAAGTTTATCACTATGTTTTATAGTCATAAATTTGTATAGTTCCATTTCTTTTTTTGTGTATCTAATTTATAAATTCAAAAAACATAAATGTAAGCTTGCTTTAATATTTTTTTATCTTTGCAAAATGAGCGTTACTTATGCAGGATATGATATTATGAATGATGTTTCAGTTGAATATCAGGCAATAGAAGAAAACCAAGGGAGAGATGATCCTTTAATAAGCGAAGCAGATAATTGTCATCCAATGTTTCGTGTTGCTCCTTCAAGCGTAGAATTTAATAAATTACGCAAACGACTTTTACGTCATATGCGACAAGCTTTGGATGATTTTTCTATGCTCTCTACAGGAAAAAAATGGCTTGTTGCTTTATCGGGTGGAAAAGACTCTTATGGTTTATTAGCGCTTCTTTTAGACTTAAAGTGGCGAGGTCTTTTATCCGTTGAAATTCTTGCCTGTAATCTTGATCAAGGGCAACCAGGATTTCCTAAACATATTCTTCCAGATTTTTTAAGTTCTTATAAAATTCCATATCGTATTGAATATCAGGATACTTATTCCATTGTTACAGATAAATTGGCAGAGTCGCAGACATATTGTTCACTTTGTTCTCGATTACGACGCGGTAATCTCTATCGTATTGCACGTGAAGAGGGATGTTCGGCATTAGTTTTAGGTCATCATCGTGATGATGTTTTAGAAACATTTTTTATGAATTTGTTTCACGGTGGACGATTAGCTGCCATGCCTGGAAAACTTAAAAATGATGAAGGAGATCTTTTTGTATTACGTCCTCTTGTTTATGCTGCTGAGGAAGATATGGAAAAGTTTTCTCAAGAAATGCAATTTCCAATTATTCCTTGTAATCTTTGCGGTAGTCAAGATGGATTACAACGTAATGCAATGAAAGAAATGCTGAAAAATATAGAAAGACAAATGCCAGGACGTAAAGATACGATGATTCGTTCTTTAACAAATGTACGCCCAAGTCATTTGCTTGATAAGAAATTCTTTGATTTTAAAACGTGTTAATAAAAATTAGATATTTAAAAAAATAAGTTCAAATAATTTACGATAAGATACTTATTTATAATGATAATTTATTGTTTTTAATTTAAATACCGTCAGATTGTTTTGTTTCAAATTCTCTTATATTGCATCTATAAAAAACATCTGCCTGCATATCACAAAGGAAATTCTTGTGTGCATAAAACACTCTTGAAAAAAGTTTCCTTTCACTAACCAATGACTGTCGTAATATGAAAAATGGGAAAATAGTACGGTTGTCGATTTGCTCTTTTGTTAATTAAAAATGGTGAACCTTGTGGATTTTATTCTTTTGCGCCGCCGTCACCGCCATTTAAAGCTCATTTAAGGCATTAAATTAAGAGAATATATAACTGCTTGGTATTTTGGGAGTGTATAGCAAACATTCAGAGCAAGGATTGCTCGTAAATTCTCATGAAGTAAGCTATATAAGTGATCAAGTTCGATTGTGAGTAGCTGATCTTTTTATAAACCGATGCTAATAGAAATCTTCATCATTGAGGACAGGGAAGGAGTTAAATTTTTAAACTGCTATACCATAAAGGTCATAGGCATCCGATTGTTCGATTTTAACGGTGACAAATTCACCAACACGCAGTGGGCGTCGTGATGATATATGGACAACACCATCTATTTCTGGAGCATCGTACTGACTACGTCCTTTGGCAACTTTTCCTTGACTTTCATCGATAAGCACTCGGAGTCTTTTTCCAATTTTTTTCTTTAAAAGATGTGTAGAAATTTGTTGTTGTCTTGCCATAAAACGATGCCAGCGGTTTTCTTTCACCTCTTCAGGAATATTTTCTAATCCCAAATCATTTGCGGCAGCTCCTTTTACTTCTTCATATTTAAAGCACCCCGCGCGTTCAATTTTTGCTTCTTCTAGCCATTCTAGAAGTATATTAAAATCTTCATTCGTTTCACCAGGAAAACCAACGATAAATGTTGATCGCAAAGTAAGATCTGGACATATTTTCCGCCATTTTTCAATTCTACGGTTTGTTTTTTCCATAAGTGCGGGACGCTTCATGTGATGCAAAACAGTCGGTGATGCATGCTGAAAAGGTATATCCAGATAAGGAAGAATTTTTTTTGCAGCCATAAGTTCGATAACTTCATCAACATGGGGATAAGGATAAACGTAATGCATACGTACCCAAATACCCATATCGCCTAGTTCACGACAAAGATCAAAGAATTTCGTTTTGATTGTACGATCTTTCCAAGAATTTTCGAGATATTTAAGATCAACACCATAAGCACTCGTATCTTGTGAAATAACCAAAAGTTCTTTTACACCCGCTTGCACGAGTTTTTCAGCTTCACGAAGAACATCGCTGATGGGACGTGAAGTGAGATCACCACGCAAAGTAGGGATGATACAAAAACTACACCGATTAGAGCATCCTTCAGAAATCTTTAAGTAGGCGTAATGGCGAGGTGTTAAACGAATACCTTGGGGAGGAACTAAATCAAGAAAAGGATCATGAACAGGAGGAATTGCTGTATGAACAGCTTCTATAACGCTTTCATAAGCTTGCGGTTTTGTAATAGCCAATACATTAGGATATGTTTGGCGAATAGCATCAGGATCAGCACCAAGACACCCTGTTACAATAACTTTTCCATTTTTTTTAAGAGCTTCATCAATATTGGCTAATGATTCTCTTCTTGCCGAATCAAGAAAACCACAGGTATTCACAATAACGACATCAGCTCCTTGATGTTGACGTGAAATATCATACCCTTCAGAGCGAAGGCGTGTAATAATTCGCTCAGAATCTACGAGTGCTTTTGGGCATCCGAGGGAGACAAAACTAATACGAGGTGCTACCATGATGATCCTACAATTACTATGAATGATTGAGTTACGCTTTTATTAACTTAAAAATAATGTTCTTTATTTTTATACCTATGCAATACAATCTGTTACAAAGTTATTTGATTTTTTTCTACAAAATTTTATATGTTTTTATGCATGCATACAATTTTGTCTTATTATATCGTAAAATTCCGTCATTGAGGATGATGATATAAGGCTGCTTCCTTCAAAGCATTTAAGTTCTTTTCAAAGTACGTGGTGAAATTTTAAAACTTACTTGTCAAGCCTTGCGTAAGAGAAGGGCATGAGGGGAAGGTGAAAGTGAAACCCGCTCGATAAGGATCTGGATTGTTTATAAACCTAATTGGGGGCATCCTTTGGCTGTGGAGAAGAAGTCAATTGCGTGTGGCACAATAAAAAAATACTCAACAGCTTCTTACTGCGATATCTATCGCGTACTATAAGGTTTATTTTTTAATATTTGCGAATAAGACCGGTAAGTTTGCCTTGTATTTCTACACGCTCGGATTCGTATGTCCGTACTTCATAATGAGGATTTGCGGCTTCTAATGCAATAGAAGCTCCTTTGCGTCGATAACGTTTTAATGTGGCTTCTTTTTTATCAATAAACGCAACAATAATTTCACCTGTTATTGCTGTATTTTGACGTTTCACAATGATCGTATCTTTATCAAGGATACCAGCCTCCATCATAGAATCATCTTTAACTTCTAATGCGTAGTGCTCACCTGTATTAACCATATCGAGTGGAAGAGAAAGGCTGTTTATTTGTTGCAGTATAGCAGAGGCGGGTACGCTTGCAGAAATACGTCCCATAATAGGAATGGTGATATTTTTTTCTTCTTCTTCATCAAAGGCACTCAAGCTTTTTGATATTTCTCTTTTCTTTCTTTCTATCATACTGGGAGAAATTTTACGTGCTAAAGAAAGGTTAAATGTTATTTTTTCAGGGAGTCGAATCACCTCCACAGCACGAGCACGATTGGGCAAGCGACGTATAAAACCTCGTTGTTCTAAGGCTATAATGAGCTTATGAATACCAGACTTTGAAGAAAGTTCTAATGCATTTTTCATTTCTTCAAAAGAAGGAGGAATACCAGTTTCTTTTATATGGTTATGAATAAACAAGAGTAGCTCATATTGTTTACATGTTAACATTCAATATTCCAATCAAAATAATAAAAATTAGTAAATTAAAAATACATGTATATATAGCACTTTTACAATTTCTATCGCCAAATCAAATTTATTTTCTTTGTTTTTGATCTTATCATTTAATAAATCAATATTTTTATTTATAGATATATTTAAATTATTATTTATATACTGTATATATACATTAATATTAAATAATGTATAAATATACTTTATAGTTCTGACTGAATTATACAACACTAAATTTTGTGACTAGTATTATCCTTTTCTTCTAAAAATATATCTACGTATTTTGTAAATTTTGATATAAAAAAGTTAACTAGAGGGCATTCTATATATTCAGAACACTTAAAATCATTTTGCATACTGCATATTATTTCTGCTTTTTTATTCTTAGTAAAATTATCTACAGCTCTAATAGTGAGCATAATTTGTAGTCATTCGGGATATTTTCAATGAGACTAAATTTTGCTTCATATCTACTTTATTCTATAGGATAAATTGGCTTTTGTTATTATTCATTATACATGAACAAAAATCATACTCTCAAAGCCATTGTTGCTCATTGTTCCATTTTCAAGTCTAACGTGTCAACCGCTATATACTATTTTCATGCCCCCTAATATTGCAATAATTTTTGGTTATTGAAAGGAGGCATAAAAGGTATTTTCATTTCTTTTTTATAGTTTTATTCTCTCACTTATATCGGTCAAGAAAATGCTTTTTATTGTTTCAATATAAAAAAGATTTGAAATGAAAAAAACTTACAATATTTGAGACTTTTCACTCAAGTGAAAAATGATAAATTATTATATTATCTTATAAAGCTGTATTCATATTTGAAAATTGAACATTAAAATATAAAGATATAAAAATAATATTATAATAAAAGGTATTTTTTCTTCTCTACCCATTATGCTCAACAACCCATGTGAGGGGAAGGGGGGGCTTTCTCATAATTTTAACGCTTCGAATCTATGCAATATTTTGCAGTAAAATTTTTCCTTTATTGAAACTTCAAAAAGAAGATTAAAGAGTACTTATACAATGATGAAGTAAAGGGGCGAAAACGGAAAATTATTGATAACTGAAGAAAATAATAATATTTTTTTCCAAAAGGTGTTGACCAAATGGAAAGTCAACCGTATGTTCCCTTCACTTTCTGCAAACTAGATAGTATGCAAACTAGATAGCTTGTGAGAGAGCGCGTAGCTCAGCTGGTAGAGCAACTGACTTTTAATCAGTAGGTCCAGGGTTCGAATCCCTGCGCGCTCACCAAATTTAAGTAATATCAATAGGCTATAAAAAATTTAAGAATCTTTTTGTTTTGATTCTTTTTGAAGTTTTTATTGATTCTATAGTCTGTCATTTTCTATCAGCTGTTTTGGAATAGAGCGATGCTATACTGTCTCCTTTCCAACAAAAAAGAGCTTTAAGCTTACGGATAGGGTTGTACCTGCGTTGGCAGCACATGTGGTTTCTAATTTTCTCAATCCATAGGTGTTTTTTTTAATACCCACTGCATTACATGATTCGCAAAACAGTTGCTAAAATCACCACTTATTCACACTTATATTATGAAATGAATTTTCTATAAGATATTGATTTGTTTAACTTTTAATCTTTTTAATATCTACTAGACTACATTTATTTCGTATGAAAACCATAAAAAGGTTAACAATACGTTAATTTCTTGGTAAAAGGGGCCAATTCAAGAGTGGTATATACGCGAGGGGAATCATTTAAAAACGTAAATTCTTCCGTTGCGTACAAAAAGCGTGACGTGGTTTTTACAGTAGTACTTAACAGAAATAAGTGGACTGAATAGATGCCTTCAAATAGAAAAAAGAAAATTATTTTTATGATTAAACCAACATTTCAATTGTTTTCTATGATTATCATTTCTCAGTCACTGGTATCTTGTTGCGCAAGCCAAACTATGAATTTTTCAATAAAAGATTCCTATCACAATAAACCAATTAACGTAAACACTTCTGTACTACCTCAACAAGTCTCCAATAAGAGGAATCAATCGGAAGAAAAAAAGCGTGGACGAGTGATTGTTGGTAAACCTTATCAAATAAAAGGAAAGTGGTATTATCCTCAAAGTGATCCAACTTATAAACGTGTTGGCGAAGCATCTTGGTATGGTTCAGATTTTCATGGACGTTTAACTGCCAATGGTGAAATTTATGACATGAATCTTTTGACTGCTGCTCATCCTACAATGCCTTTACCTAGCTATGCTCGTGTTACTAATTTGAAAAATGGATCTTCAATCGTTGTTAGAGTGAATGATCGCGGACCTTTTATGAAAGACAGAATCATTGATTTATCAAGGCAAGCTGCGACAATACTGGGGTATGTAGATAGGGGGGTCGCAGATGTTAAAGTAGAATATATTGCTGAAGCACCTGTTGGCTATTATGATGGTGCATATTTAATGTCCTCTTATACTCCTGGAAATGCTGCCCCATATTCATTAGCGTCGGAAAATGTTGCGAAAAAAAGAGAAACTGTTTTGTTAAAAGAGCAGCGCAATACAGGGAACAAAAAAGAATTAGCTAAAGCAGCTGCTGTTAAACAAGAACAACGTAATAAAACTGTTGCAGTTAAATTGCCAGAAATTGGTCCTATCATGGTTGATAAGCCGATACCATTCGATCAAGTTGCTTCTATAAATAAGCTAAACAAAAAAACAAAGGTTAATTGGCTACAACTGTTTTAAGAAAAAATGCATTGATTTTTTATCTATATAATTTTCTAGTAAAAAAGGTAAGAAATTACGGATTTAGTGTAGGATTTTTATCTTAAAGCGCGTTGTCCTTTTCAAAAAGCGTGGTTGGGTGCTATTATTATAAATTCAGTACGGACTTTCCACCCCATTGCTGGTCTATTCGTCGTTTTATGATATTGCTTGCTTAATAAAGCGTGTACTTTTCTTGCTGTAATAGCTTTTGCTAGACGAAGGTAAATTATTGTGTCAAGTCTGTTTGTGTAATCTCTAAAACAACTGTACAATCGATTTTAGAGGAATAAAAATCTTAACAAGTAAAAAATATTTTCTTTTGATTCGTCCTTGCATCTTTCTAAAGTATCTACGGTAATATCTTATGAAAAGATTATGCATTATCTCATGCTTTTGTTTATCATGTTCTTTAATGGAGTAAGTTCCCTCACGAAAAACAGAGCGTCTCAAACAAAATACACTTACATTGCCAATTCATGGACTTATTTAAAAGAGACATACTTTAACACGCTACAAGTCTATTTTACGACAGCGCCTGTGAATGGTATAACTGTTAACGCCTTTAGACATCAGCATCTTTACACTTATGAAGATATAAATCGACACCATCATACACTTTGCAAGTCCCCAATGTTTTGTGCGATAATTCTTAACACTTGAGAGGTTGATAAGAAGTATTTTTACTCTCTTTTTTAATAATTTTTATCCATATACGAACCCTACTTATGACCCGTAAGTAAGCGATTTTTAATGAATTCAATATGAGAAGAGGGGATGAGAGAATCTTGTAGTATTTTGAGTTAGCTTCAATTTTAAAATGATAATTTATCATAACAAATCAAAATACTATCAATAAAAATAGGAAAAAATCTTTTGTCTCTCATACATTTAAAATATTAAACTGAACCTACATAGAAGATAAAAAACGTGTCATATTATTTTTTCTAAAGTTAAATGAAAATAAAATCTTTTTATGAGTTGTAAATAATTCCTCAATTTTCAGAAATCAAAAAGTTTTTTCCTATATAAGATTCTTTATGTTGATCTTTGGGATGGGAGGAGCAGCTATGTATACAGCATTAAGGATCTTATTGATATTATGGGGAGTATTGGCATTTGATACGTGGGGGAGAGCACAAGATTTTCAAATTCCCGCATCCCAATTATTATTACTCGATGATGATACAGAGACAGTACTCTATGAAAAACAAAGTGCTATTCCTTTTTTTCCTGCTTCATTAGTAAAATTGATGACAGCAGAAGTTGTATTTCATCAATTAAAAAAAGGATTATTAAAAAGTACGCAGAAATTTAAGGTCAGTGAAAATGCTTGGCGCAAGGGTGGAGCACCTTCTGGTACAACCACTATGTTTGCAAAGATAAAAACAGAAATCAGTGTTTCTGATCTGTTGCGTGGTTTAATTATTGTCAATGGAAATGATGCTGCTATTATTCTTGCTGAAGGAATATCAGGACATGAAGATCATTTTGTAAAACTGATGAATCAGCGCGCAAAAATGATTGGATTATCTCAGAGTCATTTTGTTAATGCAACAGGGCTACCCGAAGAGGGACAATTTGTAACTGTGCGTGATATGATTATATTAGCACGTCATATTGTTCAGGAATATCCGGATTATTATGCACTTTATTGTGAGTCTCATTTTACATGGAATAATATTTTTCAACGTAACAAAAACCCTCTTATTTCTAAGGAAATTGGTGTAGAAGGATTTGGTTTTGGTTACAGTGAAAAAGAAGGTTTTTCAATGGTTGCCACTATTTCTAAAAATCATCGACGTCTTTTTTTAGCAATCAATGGTTTGCAAGATGGTAAAAAATATACAAAAGAAATAGAACGCATTCTTCAATGGGGAATGACGGCTTTTGATCTCAAAACGATTTTCACAAAAGAAGAAATAGTTGGTCGTGCTGCTGTTTATGGTGGTAAGAAAAATTTTGTTCCACTCATTGTTAAAACACCAATAAGTTTTATGCTTTCGAATGAAAAAAAAGTAAATGTTAAAGCAAAAATTAAATATCATGGTCCATTGAAAGCTCCCATCGTTTCTGGGCAATCAGTTGGCGTTATTCAAATTTTAGAAGATAAAAAGGTTCTTCTGGAAAAACCAGTTTTTGCCGGAATGAATATTCAGGAAGGAAGTTTCTTTGCAAAAGTAAAAAATGCATTCTATGAAATAACAATTGGATGGTTACGGAAATATTTATAGTTACGCGCTAATAAGGTTAAGGTCATACGTGTCAGGTTATTTTATTACATTCGAAGGAGGGGACGGGGTAGGGAAAACGGTGCAGATTTCTTTACTTGCTGAGTCTCTCTCTCACCAAGGTTATGATGTTGTCACAACACGAGAACCAGGAGGAACGCCAGGAGCAGAAGCAATCCGGCATATTTTGTTGTCGGGGCAGGCGCGACAGTATGGACCGTTGATTGAAGCTGTTTTGTTTACAGCTGCACGTATCGACCATGTTACTGAGGTTATCGCACCTTCTTTGCAAAAAGGTAAAATCGTTTTATGTGACCGCTTTATTGATTCTACACGCGTTTATCAAGGACTCAATAATAGAGTCAGTTCTTCTTTTCTTTCTGTTTTAGAGTGTATTGCGCTCAATGGTATTTTGCCTCATTTAACATTTTTATTAGATATGCCAGCAATGTGTGGTATGAAGCGTGCAAATTTGCGAAGAAAAAAAACAGAAGAAATTGATTATTTTGAAAAAGATCAGTTGGAAATTCAAGAACAAAGGCGTCAGGCTTTTCTTCAATTGGCCAAACAAGAACCCCATAGATTTCGAGTCATTGATGCTACTAGCTCAGTAGAAGCTATTGCTCATCAAATAAAAAATATTTGTCATCAGGTATTGTTGGATCAGCTTTCATGAGTAATTTCAATACCTTATGCCAATATGATGATATTGATACAATTTTATCACCATCTCAGAACAATGTTATCTTTGGTCATGAGGATGTGCGTCATTTTTTGACACAAATGCTTAAAGAAGAGCGTTTGCATCATGCATTATTATTTGAAGGAGAATATGGGATTGGAAAGGCTACATTAGCCTTTCATCTTGCTTGGAACATTTTAAGTTTTCAACAGAGTGCTTTCTTGAAACCTGATCCTTATTCCACCCCATGGCGCCAAATTACACAAGGAAGTCACCCTGGTCTTTTGTATATTTCACGTCGATTTGATGTGAAAACGCAAAAGTTTAAAACAAGAATACTCGTTGATGATATCCGTGATATTATGCATTTTTTAAGCCGAACATCACAAGATAATGGATGGCGTATTGTTATTATTGATTCTGCAGATGATATGAATAGAAATGCAGCGAATGCAATTCTCAAAATACTTGAAGAACCACCTACAAAAACGTTATTTGTTATTATCGCACATTCTTCAGGAAAATTACTTCCAACAATCCATTCACGGTGTCAAAAAATTTCTTTTCGTCCGTTGAATAACGATGAAATGAAAAAAGTTATTACACATATTTTCGCCCATCAGGATTTACCTGATGAAAAAACAATTGAAATGATTATTAAAAAATCTAAAGGAAGCCCTCGAAAAGCCGCTTTACTTATTTCCCATGGCGGTCTTGAAATTATTAAAACAATTGATGTTCTCCTAGAGAAACCTGTTTGTAACGCAACAATTGTACATACTCTTGCACAAACATTTTCATCTGCTTCCTCTACATTTCAATTTCAACAATTTTGTGATGAAATTCTTAATAAAATTCAAAAAAAAGCTATCATGCTCGTTGAAAAGGGAGACTTATTTCTCTCAAAAAAATATGCGGAAAAATGGCAGGAGATTCATCAAGAAATAGAGGAAATACAACTGTTTAATCTCGATAAAAAGCAGTTTGTTATTAACTTACTTTTTAAAGTTCATAAGATCATTCATGAGAATTAGTTTTTCCGTGACAATGCGATGAACAAACGTTATGTCATAATATCTTCTATTTATAGCGTTTTACAACGAGTATGACATGCGTGACACATATTACATAACAACTCCCATTTTTTATCCTAATGGTGCTCCACATATTGGACATGCTTATAGTGCCATTGCAAGCGATGTTTTAGCCCGCTTTCAACGGTTAAACGGAAAAAATGTATTTTTTCTTTCTGGTACAGATGAGCATGGTCTCAAGATGCAACAAACCGCAGCAGCATTAGGCATATCACCTCAGCAACTTGCAGATCGTAATAGTGCGGTATTTCAAAAAATGCTTGCGGTATTAAATTGTTCTAACGATGATTTTATCCGTACGACAGAAGAACGCCATTATCAAGCTTGTCAAGAAATTTGGAAAAAGATGGAAGCAAATGGCGATATTTATCTCGGTCGTTATACGGGGTGGTATTCGATTCGCCAAGAAGCCTATTATGAAGAAAAAGATACGGAAATTGGAACAGACAACATCCGTCGTGAAAAAGAATTAGGCTCTCCAGTTGAATGGAATGAAGAAGAAAGTTATTTTTTTAGACTTTCTCATTATGAAAAGGCTCTTCTTGAATATTATGAAAAACATCCTGATTTTATTGCTCCATTTGAGCGGCGTAATGAAATTATAAGTTTTATCAAATCAGGTTTAAAAGATATCTCTATTTCACGCGCAAGTTTTAACTGGGGAATTGCTGTTCCTGAGAATCCAAAGCACGTGATGTATGTCTGGGTTGATGCGCTTACAAATTATCTATCAGCAATAGGTTTTTTCAATGAAAATTCAAAAAAACGTGATTTTTGGCCTGCAAATACGCATATTATTGGTAAGGATATTATTCGTTTTCATGCAGTCTATTGGCCGGCATTTTTAATGTCTGCTGGAATTGAATTGCCTAAAAATATTTTTGCACATGGTTTTTTACTTAATCGTGGCGCAAAAATGTCAAAATCTATTGGAAATGTCGTTGATCCTTTTGAAATGGTTGATCACTATGGTCTTGATCAGGTCCGTTATTTCCTTCTCCGTGAAGTGCCATTCGGACAAGATGGTAGTTATAGTCATGAAAGCCTTGTGAACCGTATTAATGCTGATCTTGCTAACGATCTTGGTAATTTAGCACAGCGCTGTTTGTCTATGATTGCCAAAAATTGTAATGCACAAGTCCCGAAACCAGCTTCATTTTTAGCTCAAGATAAACAGCTTTTAGAACAATCTCTTCAAGTACTTGAAACTGTACACCAAGCTATGTCTTCTTATAGTATGCATTTAGCACTTTCAGCTATTTTTTCAATTGTAGCAGATGCCAATCGCTATTTTGCCAACGAACAACCTTGGAGTTTACGTAAAAACGATCGAGAGCGATTTTCTACAGTTCTTTATATAACTGTAGAAATCTTGCGGAGAATAGGAATTATGCTTTTGCCTTTCATCCCCCAATCAGCAGCGAAACTTCTTGATAGCCTTGCGGTTGCTGAAGATAATCGGTTATTGTATCATATAAGTCATTCAAAAATTCAAGAAGGGCTTGATCTTCCACCACCAGAACCAATTTTTCCTCGTTATATCTTGAAGAAAGAAGATACTCATCATGTTGATTGATACACATTGTCATCTTGATTTTGAAGACTTTTCACAAGATTTGGATAATGTTATCCAACGGGCTTTAGATGCTGACGTTAAACGTATGATAACAATTTCAACCCATGTTCATAAGTTAGATAAACTGTTAGCCATTGCGCAAAGCTATGATCAAGTCTTTTGTTCCGTTGGAACACACCCCAATCACGCGCATGAAGAACAAAATATTACAGCGGAAGAGCTTATACAGCTCTCGAATCACCCTAAAATTGTTGCGTTTGGGGAAGGAGGCCTTGATTATCATTATGATTACTCTACACCAGAAGAGCAAAAGAAAGTTTTTCAAGAACATATCATTGCTTCTCGAGAAACACAGATTCCTCTTGTTATACATTCACGCAATGCCGATATCGATATGGAGAAAATATTACGTGAACAGATAAAAGAAGGAGCTTTTCCCTTTATCCTTCATTGTTATTCGTCTGGAATGCAACTTGCTCGTGCTGGAATTGAACTTGGTGGTTATATTTCTTTTTCGGGTATTCTTACTTTTAAAAACGCACTTGAAATCCGTGAAATAGCAAAAATTGTGCCCCATGAGCATTTGTTAGTGGAAACAGATGCTCCATTCTTAGCACCTAGTCCCCATCGGGGCAAAACAAATGAACCATCTTTTGTATGTTATACAGCAGCTGTTTTGGCTGAAACAATTGGCTTAAGCATTGAAGAAATAGCTCAAATAACAACGCGTAATGCTTTTCGTTTATTTAGCAAAATGAAATAAGGCAAAAGATATGTGTGATCAATACCGATTTACAATATTAGGTTGTGGTCCTTCTCCAGGAGTGCCAAGACCTAATGGTGATTGGGGAACATGTGATCCGAATAACCCTAAAAATAAACGCTACAGAAGTTCTTTATTAGTTGAACGTATTAAACCTTCTGGAGACAAAACAACGATCGTTATTGATACAGGTCCAGATTTTCGCTCACAAATGATCGATGCGCGTGTAAGCCATCTTGATGCTGCTCTTTACACGCATTCTCATGCAGACCATATCCACGGTATTGATGATTTACGCAGCTATGCACTTGCACAAAAATGTTTAATAGATATCTATGCCGACAGATTTACACTAGAGCATCTCAAAAGTGCTTTTGGATATTGTTTTCAAACTCTAAAAGATTCATCTTATTCTCCCATTTTAAAAGAACATCTTATCAATGAAGATAGCCAATTTATTATTCAGGGGAAGGGCGGAGAAATAAGTGTCAATACACATTTACAACACCACGGAAACATTAATTCCTTAGGTTTTCGGATTGGGAATGTTGCCTATTGTACGGATGTTAGTAAATTTCCTGAAAAAACTTTATCCAAATTAATGGATTTAGATGTTCTCATCATTGAAGCTCTTCAATTTAAATCCCATCCGAGTCATTTTTCTGTTGATCAAGCATTACAGTGGATAGAATATTTAAAGCCAAAACAAGCAATACTCACACATATGGACAGATCGCTGGATTACAATAAGGTAATAAATTACGTTCCATCTTATGTAAAACCTGCATATCAAGGTCTTACTTTTGAAACAGATGCGTAAGCTTATTATGCGCAATATTTTAAGTTAAATAAAACACTTTTAAATTTATCCTTTATTTTACTTCATTTTTGACATATTTAGTGTTTTTTATGTTAAAAATGAGGCTTTTATGTATAAGAATTTTAAGCGGGGTGTATGTATTGTGGCTTTAGCGGTTTCCTTGACAGCATGTGGGGGCGTTTAGAAAAAAATATTGCAACGACAACATTACATGACGGATCAATGAGTTGTGCCGATATTCAACGGGAGTTTTTTGCTAATAAACGTCAGATTAATGATACAATTGCAGAGCGTTCTAAAGCAAGAAATAAAAACGTAGCTTTAGCAGCGGCAAGTGTTGTATTTGTACCTGCTTTGTTTTTTATGGATACTAAATTTTAAGTGATCTTGCACGTATGAAACGTTGTAAAATAATGCAATAATTTTCCTTATTTTATTATACGTAATTTCACTATCACTATTTTTGGTCTTTAAGGAATGTACTTTAAAGACCAATTGCACAGATGTTAGTGAGTTTCCTGAAAAAACGTTATCCAAATTAATGGGTTTGGATGTTCTCATCATTGAAGCTCTTCAATTTAAATCTCACCCAAGTCATTTTTCTGTTGATCAAGCATTACAATGGATAGAATATTTAAAGCCAAAACAAGCAATACTCACACATATGGATAGATCGCTGGATTACAATGTGGTCGCAAATTACGTCCCATCCTATGTAAAACCTGCATATCAAGGTCTTACTTTTTAAACAGATGCGTGAACTTATTAACGAAATATATTTTTGTTGATAGTATATTTGTTAAAATTTTAATCTTACTTTTGCTCTATTTAAATCTCATTAAAAACATTTTGTGTTAAAAGTGAGGTTTTTATGTATAAAGAAAATTTTAAATGGGGTGTATGTATTGTCGTTTTAGCGTTTTTTTTGACAGCATGTGGGGGGCGTTTAGAAAAAAATATTCCAGTTACCACATTACATGATGGAACAATGAGTTGTTCTGATATTCAACGGGAATTTTTTGCTAATAAGCGCCAAATCGATGCTACAATTAGAGAGCGTTATAAAGCAAGAAATAAAAATGCGGCTTTAGCAGCAACAAGTCTTGTATTTCTTCCTGCTTTGTTTTTTATAGATCCTAAATCCAGTGAAAGTAATGAAATTTCAGCTTTAAATAACCGTAATGCTGTTTTGAGTGATCTTGCACGTACGAAACGTTGTCAAATAGCACAATAATTTTTCTTAGTTTTATTATACGTAATTTCATTATCACTATCACTATTTTTGGTCTTTAAGGAATGTACCTTAAAGACCAAATTTTATTTTAAAAGTAAATTGTATGATATAAATATGATGATGTTTTAAAGGAGGGTTTTCTTTTGGGATAAAGGATTTATCTTCTGTATCATGTTATCGCATAATATATATTATGGAACTTTATAGAAAAGTGAAGTATAGCTAGCATCAGCGTTTTGAGGAACGAAGCTTTAAAATGAGCTACTTAAGTTAACTAAGATCGAAAATCGAGCCTGTTATTCTGGCTCGAAAATTTTAATCACAATGTTTTTTTATTTTTTACTCTTTTAAAAAAAATAATTACAATTTGTAGTACTATAAAAGCTAAAAACAATATTCCATGAAATAATGGTACAAATGGCTGATAAATAAAAATTGTTATTGCTTCAATCAACGCTGCAATACACCACACAATGATACCCCATAGTGAATACATCCAAAGTCCAACTAAGGCAATAGGATAGAGAATAGCCAATATAGCTGATGCAAATTGCCACTGCCAAGGCATAAGATCAAAACGCCATAGAATACCTGGAAAAACCCCAATAAGGCGTATCCAATAACAAATACCTAGAACTAAGCAAATAAGTGCCAAAAACCGTAAGTAACAGTTATAGATTAAATTGATTTTTGAAATCTCTTTGTGAGAATTATTTTTCACAATAATAACTCTTGTTCAACAGATTGGAAGTAAGAATCTACCATTTCATCTGTCACATTTGAAAGTTTATCTGGTTGCCATTGAGGTCTTTTATCCTTATCGATTAACATAGCACGTATACCTTCATAAAAATCATGTGAATGAATCATATGATACGCTATGCGGTTTTCAATTTTCATACAATCTTCCAACGTTTGAGATGAATTTTGTTTCATTTGTTTCCAGATAACTTTTAAACTTGTCGGAGAACGTGACTGCAAAATATCATAACATTCTTTAGCAAATAAAACATCTTCATTGCTTTTTTTATGTAGCAACTCAAGACATTCTTCTAAGGTATGGGCACTAAAACAAGTGTTAATAATACAACGTATTTCATGACTTGTTTCATAATCTTTTGTAATTGCTCGCTCGTTTAAAGCTAAAGTAGGATCTCCTTGCTCAATAACAGCTTTTCTAATCATATCGAATTCAGTTTCAGCAACGGCGTGTGTTGCTAATCCTAAATTTAAGCAATCTCCCCACTTTATACGTGCGCCCGTTAATGCAAGATAGATACCAAAATGATTGGGAAGAGATGGTAAGAAAAAACTTGCACCTACATCTGGAAAAAATCCAATCGCACCTTCTGGCATAGCAAAAACTGTATTTTCTGTAACAATTCGATGCGAGCCATAGAGAGAAATACCTACCCCTCCTCCCATCCAAATACCGTTTAAGAAAGAAATGTAGGGCTTTGAAAAATGTTTGATATAAGCATTTAAACTATATTCATTCCTAAAGTATTGACAAGAAGCAGCACTTTTCCCCATATGATAGATTTCTACAACATCTCCACCAGCACAAAAAGCACGCCCCTCCCCTTCAATTAAGACACAAAAAACATTATCATCTATTTCCCATGTTCTGAGAGCTTTTTTTAAAGCTGAAACCATTCGTTGATTAAGAGCGTTTAATGCTGAAGGACGTGTGAGCTTTATAATACCAGCACGCCCTTCTTTCGTAAAAGAAATATCATCATCTGCTCCAAAATTAATTTGCATCTCACACCCTTCTTAAAACAATTATTTCATTGTTTTTTTATACTTTTTGCCCCAAGTTTAGGAAATGTTTGCATGATTGCGCCAATAGAATATATATAAATTCCTGTTACCGAAATTCCTATTTTAACCCAATAGGGAGCCTCTAGTTGATAAAAGAAGGCAGAAACACCAAAAAAACACCACAAGAGAAAAATGGGAAAATTAATTCTACGTAAACGAAGGACTCTTACTGGATGAATAAAATAAATTGGCAAAAAAGATATAATCGCCGATAAAACAATAATGATAAAAGTAATCCACTCTCCTGGTCTGACGACAAAAAGCGTAAAAATCATCATATTCCAAACAACAGGAAATCCTTTAAAAAAGTTTTCTTTGGTTTTCATACTAGTATCTGCATAATAAATAGCAGATGAAATAACAATAATTGCACTCAATGAAAATGATAACCCTACACCCATGAAACCACTTTGATAGAGTGCAAAGGCAGGAATTAAGACATAAGTCACGTAATCAATAATATTATCTAACAGCTCTCCAGACCATGTTGGAAGAACGTACTTAACATCAAGTTTGCGTGCAATTGGTCCATCTATACCATCAACGAGAAGAGCAAGCCCAAGCCAACAGAACATAGCTGTCCATTCTTTTTGAGAGGCTGATATAAGAGAAAGAAACGCTAAAAATGATCCCGAAGCTGTTAGTAAATGAACGGAAAAGGCCTTTGCTTGTGGCATTGTTACTTTTTTATGGCGTAATAATTTAGCATTTGTTTTGATTTTCTTTGTTAATTTACGTTTCAAGGTTTTCTTATCCTCGTTTTTAAAGTCTTCAACCATCTATCAATACGCCATTTTTTAACGATGATATAACTCAGCATTTAAAAAAATCATAAAAAGGTTACTTTTTTATATCGCATTATTTATTACATACTATAATAATAGAAGAGCTTCATATAATAAAAAGAGAGAGATCATTTGGAAATGTTAAAATATTTTCTCAATGAATAAAGGTTCAAATCGTTGTGATATTTGAAAAGGAAGAGCATAAAGATATTGCTGTTATTGGTGCAGGTCCTGTCGGAATGTTAGCCGCGCTGAGTCTTGCACAGAAGGGGCTTTCTGTTTTTCTTGTTGGGCCCCCTGCTCATACAGATGAGTTACGGACAACGGCTCTTATGATGCCTGCAATACGCATGCTTCAAAAACTCAATATTTGGGATAATCTTCAAAAACATGCAGCTGCTTTATCGTCCATGAGAATTATAGATATAACTTCTAGAATTGTGCATGCTCCTACGGTGCATTTTTTTTCTACTGAAATTGGCGAAAAAGCTTTTGGCTATAATATACCTAATGTAAAATTGAACAGTGCTTTAGTCGACGCTGTTACACATACGCCCAATATTACAAGATTTGTTTCTGCAGCCAAATCTGTTCATCACACAAAAAACCATGTATGCATTACTCTTGCTGATCATAGAATCATTCAAGCACCACTTGTTGTTGCAGCTGATGGACGTCACTCTCTTACACGTGCCGCAGCAGGGATAAGTGTCAAACAGTGGAATTATCCACAAAAAGCACTTGTTCTCAACTTTTCTCATGAATTTTCTCATCAAAATACATCAACTGAATTTCATACAGAACACGGTCCATTTACACAGGTTCCACTACCAGGACGAAGATCTAGTCTTGTATGGGTTGTTCATCCTTCCCGCGCTGAGGAATTATTAAATATAGAACCAAAAACAATTGCAAAAATGATCGAAAACCAAATGCAATCAATGCTTGGAAAGCTAAACTTAGAAACATCAATTCAAGCATGGCCGCTTTTCGGACTTCTTTCTCATCATTTTGCTGCTAATCGAACAATTTTAGTGGGTGAAGCCGCTCATGTTTTTCCCCCTATTGGGGCACAGGGATTGAATTTAGGATTCCGTGATGTCCAAACTTTAATTGATATTTTACCCAATAAAATATCCAATTCTAACTCTGAAATGATTGTTGCACATTATAACAAATGCCGCAAACCAGATATATTAATCCGAAGTGGAGCTGTTCATACACTGAACTCTGCTCTACTTTCTCATATGTTGCCTGTTCATATCATACGAAGCATTGGGCTTGGTTTGTTGCATAGTTTCCCACCATTACGTAATTTATTTATGCGCGAAGGAATCTATCCCGGTTATGGATTTAAGGAAATTATGCAAATATTTCCAACAAAATCATCAAAACAGCTCTACTAAGCAATAATGGATAATAACGTAAAATAAAAAATAATAAATTGCATTTTGAATCATATCTATTACTGATATGAAAAAATATTCTTGTTCTTTCTAATAGTAACAAATTATATTAAAATAATTAATTATATTTATTAGTATATTGATATGAAATAAGAGAAAAGTGAATTATAGAATGCAAATTAAATAATAAAGATATCTTGATAAATCATAGCTGTTAAATTTAGCACTATAAAAAAAATAATACCGTTTTGAAAAAGTTATTTTATAATAATTAATTTTAATAAGAAGATAAATAATAAAAAACAGTTTTATTTAATCAATATATTTTCAAAAATTTTTATTGTTAAGTATAATATTAAAAATAAAATCATCTTTGGAACCTGTTAGTAACACAAAGGTTAATGAAGTGTTGTTTCAACAAATGGTAATAAGATGACACTAAATAATTTTTTGAAATTAAGTACTTTTTTTATAATGATTGCATGTGTCTCGTTGATAGTCACGACTTCAATAAGTGAAGTTTTTCACCTTCCTTATTGTCAAACCTTTACCTATAGCTCTACTCAAAAGGTCACTAAAATAGGTCAGAACTCATTTACTGCTTCACAAGTTAAAAATTGTCTTATGCAAAATGGTTTTGAGAATATTAAACGATTGCGCTTAGATGACAATGGTATCTGGCGTGCTTTAGTAAAATTTAAAAAGTCCCATTTTTTCGTATCCGTTGACTATTCAGGAACAGTTAGCATTCAAAATGAAAGAAAAGAATATGATTGATTTAAAAACTTACAGCAACGTTTCTTTTCACAGCTGTAAGAAAAAAAAAATAAAAAAGTACTGCCATTCTATTAAAGAATTTGCTTTCATTGGCGGTTTAAATGGTAGCATATCAGGAGCTATCGCGGCAACTCTTGCAGCTTATGGTTATATTGCTCTTCCAGGATTTGGTCCAGTTATCGCAATGGGTATAGGAGTAGCACTTTCTTCCGGAATAATAATAGGAGCACTGATAGGATCAGGAATGGGAGGGAGTGTCGGTATATGCTGTATTTTATTGGAAAATTTATATGAATCATAATAATTTTTTCTCTTATAAATTACATAATGAATAGAAATTTCTCGTCATTTTTTCTATGAAAAACAATTAAATCATCAACAAATTATATGTTCTTTTTTTGATGAAACGATTATCATATTATAAATGAAATAACATCTAACTTACTAAAATTCCTTATTTAATTTCTTATTATACCTCAAAAAGTAGATTTTTAAAAAACATCTCTTGAAGAAATGTAAGTGAGATATAATTATCCATTCATAAAAGCTGTATTTTTTATAGATCAAAAAATAAAAGTTATGTTCAGAAATATATATAAACATACTTTAATTTATTTGCTCTTTCTAAAAACTAATATTTCTATGTAAATTATTTTTCTTAAAGTTAAATTTAAGACACTTATATAACATATAATTAGTATAGATTATTATCTATAGATAATAATCTATTTAAAGATAAGTATAAAGGTATTTCATGAAAAAAATATTATTATTATTGTTTTTTATGGCATTTTTAATTCATAAAAATTCTGCATTAGCACTATCAAAACAAGTAAATATTTATAAATTAGAATATAACAATTCCAAAAAGGCTATTGGTAGCATTAAAATTGAAGAAACCACATACGGTTTGATTTTCATCCCTAATTTATCTACTTTATCAGAAGGAATGCATGGTTTTCATGTACATGTAAATCCTTCATGTGATACAAAAGATGGTATAATTGGTGGAAGCGCAGGTGGACATTATGATCCGGAACATACCGGAAAACATTTAGGACCTTATAATGTCAATGGTCATCTTGGTGATTTACCAGCACTTTATGTTGATAAGCAGGGATATGCCATAATGAGCGTTCTTGCTCCACGATTAAAAAAAATCTCTGAAATTAAAGGGCGCTCTTTAGTCATTCATTTAGGGGCTGATAATCAATCAGATAAACCATTACCGCTTGGCGGAGGTGGAGCACGTTTAGCGTGCGGTATTATTGAAAAATAAAGAGAGTATTGTGGCAGACTCCGACAGTACACACTCCCTTTACCATAAGGTGTGAGAGAAATTTATTTTTTAAATCTATTTCAAGAAATTGAGTAAACTATGTGAATATTTTATAAAATTAATGTTTTTTTGAATGTTTACTTCGGATAACAAAAAGCTTAATAATCATCAAAATGAACAGTAATAGAAATTAAAGAAATAGTAGTGTAAATTCTCCGTAAGAAGACTTCAATATGAGGAAGTAATATTTTTCATGCTTGATGTAAACAAAGCAAAAAAGTCGAATTTAACCCTCTATAATAGCAAATTTATAATAAATTATAATCATTAAGTCTAGTATCTAATGGAATCACGCTCAATGCACAAAATAGAACAGGCATAAAACAGAATTTTTACTCTTCCCCTACTCATGAGGTACGTGAGAAAAATTTTAATTGATACAATATCAATATAATAAGTCAAACAAAATAGTTAGAGTAATTTTTCATCACTCTGAAAAAAAGTCTTTTAAACAATAGAGTCTTTTTAAAAATACCCCTCATAGATACATATGATCCCAATCTAGTGGACGCATCTCACCAGTTTGATAAAATTGACGAATGAGCTTAATATAATCAAGAAAATCTTTGTTTTCCTCCACTAATCTATTAGCAGTATCCCAATCAATATCACTACGTTCTTTGGCAGGAATTAAGATCTCACTCTCGGAAGAGTTTTCCTTATTAAGTCTTATAAACCCAATTCCATGCAAACTTGAAAGCATCCGAAGCTCTTTTAATGTATCAACTCCTTCAATTTCACTAGCAACTAAATAACTCAAATTAGCCCATGAAGAATTACTAACTGTTTGAAAAAATGCTTTTCGTAAATTTGAACGATTGATGAGAATTTTTACTTCAAAAGACCAAAGCTTTGTCTTTTTATCAAAATATTGCAAAACACAGTCTTTGATTTCACGATTCCATTCCTTGCTTAAATCTTGCATCCCTACGAGATCTGGATAAAGCCATTTATTTCCGCCTGCACCATGTTTATTACGAGAACATTTCTCATTAATGCGTTTGCTATAAACTGCAAGTTCTGACCATAAAAATTTAGATAATAACCGATAAAGATCATGCTCTTTAACAGAGCCATCTTCTGTTCTACTCTTTGCTTTGTCCTCTATTGCATCAATTTCAGCACTATCTGTTTGTTTAGTAAAATAATATTGTCGCGGTCGTCCTTCAGTGGTTTTAATTTCTGGATAACGCTTTTGTAATTGAGGGCGCTGCGATCCTACTTCAGCAACAATTTGCTGAATAAGAGCTGCATCACTATTAAGGGGATTGATTATCGCCGTTGAATGCTTTTGTTTTTGACGGCATTTTTCTGGGTAATTTTCAAATATCCATTGAGCAATTTCTCGAGCTGTAAACTTTTTTGTCGGGTTTTTCTTTAAAAAATTAAAAACAGTGTTTGTTAAATTTAAAGTCATATGAAAAACTCCCCCTTTTATCCTCTGGGTATTTCATTATATTCAGGCGTTTTAAATGAAAGAACAATAAACTGTTTAAGTTTTTTAAAAAAAGAACATTTATCAAATTACTCAATAAAATTAAAATATTTTTTTAATTTATGACTATAACTCAAAGATCTTTTCACATAACGAAAATAAGATTGTACTTTTATAAAAAATTGTAAATGTACTACAAATCACCATAAAAAAGCATAATCTTGTATAACTTTTCTATACATTTTTCCTTTTATTTTAACGTCGTTAGAAAAAAGTTAAAAATAATTATTCAAACATTTGATTAAACCTCACACCCGTCAATTAAAAAAACTTATGTGTTTTATTTTTGAAGCAAAAAGTTATAAGCTCTCAAGTATAGATTCTGAAATGGTAAACTCTGCACACAAACCTTCAAAACTACTATTTGCTTTAATAGCATCATGGGGAATAAGAACATAATACCATTTTTTACCGCCATAAGCCGCCGCATAGCGCGTTGCATGACAACACCATTGAACTGCAGCTTCTCTCTTTTTTAAAACAATAGGATTTTGCATTTCAGAGGCTTTTTTAGGCTCACAAAGATATTTGGCATCCTTTGTTTCTGCAACAAAGTCTGGTTCATAGATTGATCCTTTATCATATTCTATCTTGAAAAAACCTCGAGCAGGTTTCATCCATTTCAAGACTTGTTCATCATCCTCTAATATTTGAGCAAATCGTAATTCCCCTTCTACTGAATCAAACTTTTGTAAAGGATAACAGCATTTTCTAAAGCCGCTGAATACAAGTTTTTTAATATCGCTTTTAATGGCAGGAATATTACGAAAATCAAGAGGAGACGTCCCTTGCGGCAACACATAATGGATAGGTTGTAAAGTTGTAAAACCTCGTGTAACTTTAACCGCATAATCTTTTTGCGTTTCCCATTGATGTTCTCTTAATTGCGCAACAATAAAACTAGTAAGCTTGTGCTGATAGTGAATTAATACGTTCTCAACAGCTGTATCATTGGGTAAATAAGATCGGAAATGTTCTACTATCTGACTAGCTAATTTTCGTAATAAGAGCGTATGATTATCATAATCGACAAAGTCATTATCAATCAAACCACGAATGATGTAGTTTTCAAGATAAGGCTCTTTGACATATTCATTCTTAGATGTGAGAAAAATGCTTTTATGGGTACGCAATTCTCGAATTAAAAGTTCTTTACTAACAGGTTGAAAATTTAAGCTTTCTAGATTTTTTAAATCAAAGTCATAAAAACCATAAGTAACATCACGCGAAGGTATGAGTATAATATTTGGAATATCTATTATCAGTTTTGTTAATTGTTTTGTCAGAATTGTCACCACTTTTGATACAAGAGACTTTTGTGATGAAGGCTTAATATTCATAACTTTATTAGCAATTTTTTCTTGTATCTGTGCAGAACAAAGCATTTGAGAACTTGGCAATTTATCATTCTCTTTGATAAGATCCCACGCGATCGCTGCAATATCTTGCTCTTCAGGTGTTAATGTAGGGGAATCTGTATGACGTAATATGATACCTTGTAAATCAGAAGATGCTCCATTTATATCGGAATTACGTATTACCATCGTTTGCATCAATAAAGCTTCTACTTGACTTGGAACTGTCACTATATCGGTCTTTTCAAAGGGGATATTCCCTCCTGTTCCAATCTCAATATGCTTTTTTATAATTGAGTTTGGATCGTTTGCACGATCAATAATATCTTGAAAACGATCATGCGCAATAATTGTTAAACGATCAATAGCTTCCACGCCTGTTCTATACCCATAAGGCAAACGCAATCCACGCCCAATTGTTTGCTCTGTTAAAATTTCTGAAGCCGATGCACGCAACGGTACAATAGTATAGAGATTCGTAACATCCCACCCCTCCTTTAATTTATTAACGTGAATAACAATTTCTGTTGGGTCATGAGAATCTTCAATTGCAATCAGCTTTTGAATATTTTGATCTTCTTCTATATTCGACTGTTTTGTATGAATCTCTATAACTTTTCTCTTATAAGCTCCTGCAAAAAAATCATCTGATTCCAATAAATCACGCAATTTCTGTGCATGATTTGTATCTTGAGCGACAACTAAAATAAAAGGCTTAACGAACTTTTTGTTATAATCTTTTGCATAGACAATTAAATCTGCTTTCACGTTTTCATGGGCATGAATTGCATCTTGTAATTTGATATGTTCTAATTGTTCAGATGTATAATTTTGAGGTTGAAAATCTTTACGTGTAGCAACAGCAGGCTCTTTTACAAAACCATCTCTCATAGCCTCTGCAAGTGAATAACTATAGATAACATTTTTAAAATCTACGGGTTTTGCACCTATTGTTTTTGGTGTCGCAGTAAGCTCTATTCCTAAAACAGGTTTTAACTCATTAATTGCTGCCGCACCAGCAGAAGCTCGATAACGATGTGCTTCATCCATTAACAAAACTAAATCAGGAAGATTTGCGAGATAATCAAAATAACTTTCACCAATCGTTTCTTGTAAGCGTTTAATTCGCGGAATACTAGATTTTAGTGCGCCTTTTTTATTATCCGTTGTATTAATTTTAGAAATATTAAAAATATTGATAAAGGCCGTATCTCTATTCTCAAACAAACGCTTTTGTCCTTGAATATGGTGTTCATCAACGCGAATACCTTTACCACTTTCATAATCTTCACCTGTAATAATAACGGGTCTATTGGCAATAAATTCACTCATTCCACTGAAAACATACTTCGGACTTTGGGGACTAAAATCCTGTTTTAACTTTTCATAAATAGTCAAATTTGGCGCTAAAACAAAAAAATGGCGACTACGACCTGTTAAATAAAGATAGCTGATAAAAGCCCCCATAAGTCGCGTTTTCCCAACACCCGTTGCTAAGGCAAAACAAAAAGAGGGAAAGTTTCGTTCAAAATCTTGTACAGAAGGATAAAGATTTTTTATCACTTCTAACTCTGCAACCAAATCAGCATTTTTAGAAAGCTCTATATTTTCTAAGATTTTTACCAAAATATTTAAAGATTCACGTTGAGGATCACGCAACGATAAGCGAGCAGAAATCCTTTTTTCAACAGTGTTCATGAAAAACTCCGCTTTTTATATATTATTCAAATAGATCTAATTCTGCTTGCGCAATATCTTTATTTTTGCTGTTTTCTTTTACCACAATCACTGGTTCAAGATTGGCTACATTTAAACTGTAATCGTCCCTTCCCCATTCGCATTTTTCTAATATTGCACGGGGGATTTTAGTGAGTGTCAGATTTTCAAAGGATGCTGATTTTGTATCAAAGGCTGTACCACAAATCAGCAACGTGCGATGAGAGCCTACCTCTTCACTCATTATACAGAGTTGTTCATGGGTCATAGCGCTCGTTGTGACATAAATATAATCTGTTTCGGTTGAATACCCTTGCATCCAATAATGATTTTCATCCGGTGCATAGGTAAATCCCATATGTTTGCACATGGCTTCTGATAGCATGGCAGCATTATATTCGCGACGAATAATCCATTGTCCCCATGGATCTTTTTGCAACAGAGAAGGTGCAAGGCGATAATAACGGAATCCACCGCCACCTTGCCAATTGACACTTTTGGAAATTCCCCCTTGATCAGTTCCATCAATGACTTGTTTTAAACGAGGGATAATGTGGGTGTGACAATGCTCACCAAGTTCAATCATAATCCACTTCCTTCCCATTTTATGGGCAACAGCACCGGTTGTGCCAGAACCAGCAAAAGAATCCAGTACAAGATCACCGGGATTAGTGGCAAGTTGAATAATGCGTTCCATTAAACGTTCCGGTTTAGGAGTTGTAAAGACACTATCAGAATTGAAGACTTTGGCTTCTTTTTTTGCATCTTGATTATGGCCAACTTCCTGATAAGGCCAAATGGTCATTGAAACCATACCATTTTTTACCTCTGATAAAAAACGTTTCATAGAAGGAACATTACTTCCTGTTGGACCAAACCAAACACGATTATCTTCTAATAGCTTAGCAAATTTTTGTTTACTAACGCGCCAACTCGTTCCAGCAGGAGGCATCACACTGCGCCCAGAAGGCGTAATAATTTCATAAACATCTTTTAAATTCATAGTCTTAACTGAAAGATTATCTGATTTCCAAGGACCGCGAGGATCATTATCAGGATTTTTATAGCGCGCATCCATATCGCTTGAACGAGGAAGCAATTGAGGGCGCCAAATCGTTTTATCTTTAGCATAAACCATTATAAAATCATGATTATCAGAAAGCCATTTTGTATCATTTTGTGGAGCATATTTCTTTTGCCAAATAATATTGTTGATGAAATTTTGGCGACCAAAAATTTCATCCATCATCACTTTAAGATAGGCTTGTTCATCATCATCAATTGATATCCAGATACTTCCATCATCCGCCAGTAAATGATGTAACAATTCTAGCCTGTCTCTCATAAGGCTGAGCCATATGGAATGCTCTAAACCATCTTCATAATGTTCAAAGGCATTGCCTGTATTATAAGGCGGATCGATATAGATACATTTTACCTTCCCCATATATTCTTGTTCAAGCGCTTTGAGTGCGAGCAAATTGTCACCAAAAATAAGTTTATTATCAAAAATATCTTGGGATGATATTCGATGCGAAGCGTGATAAGATTTTTCAAGATCTTCTAATAAGATACGAGGCTCTAGTTTTGGGCGTTTTTCTTTTCCAATCCAAGTGAGTTCTAGTTTTTGTTTATTATAACTCATGCGATCGTCCTTAAATTCAAATGCTTGTGAAAAGTAAACAGCTTATTCATGAATGGCTGAATTAGAGTCTCTTAACAATACTTTTAGTACCATCCGACAGCAATTTGAGCTTCTTCTGACATACAATCAGGTGTCCATGGTGGATCAAAAGTCATAGTGACTTCAACATACGAAACCCCTTCAACTGCACTGACTGCATTTTCTACCCACCCTGGCATTTCACCCGCAACAGGACATCCCGGTGCTGTAAGAGTCATTTCAATTTTTACTGAACGATCATCTTCAATATCAATACGATAAATCAGTCCTAGCTCATAAATATCAGCAGGAATCTCTGGGTCATAAACTGTTTTGAGAGCAGCAATAATATCATTTGTCATACGATCAATTTCGTCTGCTGGAATTGCTGATATGTAAGATTTTTTATTTTCGCTTACAGTTTCAACGGATTCTGTAGAATGACGCTCTTCAATTGATTCAGCCATTAAAAAATGTCCTTGTTTCTTGCAATGCTTCTACTAATTGATCTATATCCTCTTGAGTGTTATACATGGCTAACGATGCGCGGCAAATAGATGTTAGACCAAAGCGCTGTAATAAAGGCTGTGCACAATGAGTTCCCGCACGTATCGCAACCCCTTTTCTATCAATAAACATAGCGATATCATGGGCGTGAATCCCTTCAATTGTAAATGATATAATAGCTCCTTTATTGGGAGAATGACCATAAATACGCAATGACTCAACCATTTTAAGTTTTTCCTGCGCATAAGCTAAAAGGGACCTCTCATGGGCATGAATCGTGCTACGACCTTTCTCTTGTATATAATCAATAGCCGCAGTTAATCCAATAGCTTCAACGATAGGAGGAGTGCCTGCTTCAAAACGGTAAGGAGGAGCATTATAAAAAACCTTATCGGTTGTTACCTCCTCGATCATTTCCCCTCCCCCTTGAAAAGGACGCATTTCTTCTAATCTATCTTCTTTACCATACAAAACACCAATACCAGTGGGACCATAAAGCTTATGACCTGTAAAGACATACCAATCACAATCGAGATCTTGTACATCAACGGTTAAATGTACTGCTCCTTGAGAACCATCAACAAGAACAGGAATAGAATTTTGATGTGCTAGCTTAATAATCTCTTTAACAGGAGGCACAGTTCCTAATATATTGGACATATGCGTTATAGCAACAAGCCGCGTTTTTTCGCTTAAAGCCTTTTGGAAATCTTCAATGTGCAGAACACCATTTTCATCGACAGGAACAAAAATAAGTTTAACCCCTTTTTGTTCACGGAGAAAATGCCAAGGAATAATATTTGAATGATGTTCCATGATCGTTAGAACAATCTCATCACCTTCTTTGAGTTTTGGCATCGCCCAACCATAAGCAACAGTATTAATAGCTTCTGTTGCATTTTTCGTAAAAACAATTTCTTCAGCTTTTTGAGCATTTAGAAAAACACGAACGGTTTCACGAGAATTTTCATATGATTGTGTTGCTATATTGGCTAAAAAATACATTCCCCTATGCACATTAGCATAACTATAGTGATAATAATTATTCATTGCATTGAGTACTGACATTGGTTTTTGGGCAGAAGCACTACTATCAAGATATGCTAATCGCTTTCCATAAACTTGATGGTGCAAAATAGGAAAATCACGCCGAATTTCTTCGACATTATAAGTAAATGTTTGTACGTTATTTTCCATTTTTTCTACCTTAAACATTTTTTTCAAGCCATTTACTAATGATATTCTCCAAAACGATTTGAATATTATCTTGCTTGATGTCATCAATGAGCTCAGAGATAAATCCTTTAATCAAAAGCGCACGAGCCGTTTTAAAAGGGATACCACGTGTCATAAGATAAAAAAGATAATCATGATTAATATTAGCAACTGTTGCACCATGACCACATGCAACATCATCAGCAAAAATCTCCAGTTCAGGCTTTGCATTAAATTCTGCATCATCTGAAAGAATAAGGCTATTACAAGCCATGCGTGCATCTGTTTTTTGCGCTTTTTGAGAAACACGTATTATTCCTTGGAAAACACCAACAGCCTTATCTGTAACCACATTGCGTATAATTTCGGTTGATGTTGATTTTTCTTCCACGTGACGAACAGTCATTGTAAGATCACTATGTGTTTGTCCTGATAATAAATTTATGACGCGTAATTGAAAATCAGATTCTTCTCCCTGTAATTCAATATCGATTTCTTGGCGATTTAATTGACTCCCTATATTAATGACATAAAGCGATAACTTCGCTCTTTGAGCAAGAACAGCACAAAATCGACCAAATTGTGTAGAATTAAAATCACGATTGCGAATGAGAATCCACGTAACATCACTATCAGCAGCAACATTTAATGAAAATATTGAACTGACAAAGGTATCTTTATCATTGCCAACCTGATGTTCAATAAACATAACTTGACTATTTTTATCAACTTTTATATCCGAAAAAATATGAGATTGTCCCCCCATTTGTATATTTTGTAATTCAATGGGGATATTTAACTTTGTATTTTCAGGGATGTGAAAAAGCCAACCATCTGTAACAAAAGCTGTATTTAACTGTCCAATAAAATCTTCATCAGAAATGTTTTGATTTATCTGTACAGAATTATCTTCTAATGCGTCTGAAAGGCGTTTTACTGCAATGTTGTCTACCTTTGACTCTATCGATGTTTTTCCATTGTTTATGGAGAAAACAGCACTTTCTGAAAGCAATGCATCAACCAATTGATTGTCTTGAACTTTTGAAAAATTGCTAATAGACTTCAGTAAGGTACGCAGATTGGTATAATGCCAACTTTCGATTTTACGGGAAGGAAGCCGTGTCGTTTGAAACTGCTCAATAGTTTTCTTGCGGATTTCCTGTACAGCTTTATCACCAGGTAAGTGGTTTACATACTGATTAAAATTACTGAGTATATTTTCTTCAACCGTTAACAAGTTTTGCTGTGCATTCATATTTAATAACCTCAAACCGCTTCTCTAATAAGATCAGCATACCCATTTTGCTCTAAATAAAGCGCTAAGGATTTATCACCGCTTTTGATAATTTGTCCTTTATAAAGAACATGTACCGTATCAGGAATAATATAATTAAGCAGCCGTTGATAATGGGTAATCACCAAAAATGAACGTTTTGAATCCCGAAGTTTATTAACACCATCTGCAACAATTTTTAGTGCATCAATATCTAAACCAGAATCCGTTTCATCTAAAATGCAAAGTGTAGGTTCAAGAAGTGCCATTTGTAAAATTTCAGCGCGTTTTTTTTCTCCACCTGAAAAACCTACATTTAATGGACGCTTTAGCATATCCATATCTATTTCAAGTTTGGCTGAAACTTCTTTAACACATTTTATAAATTCAGGAATTTTAAGTTCTTCGTCACCTCGCGCTTTGCGTTGAGAATTCATCGCAACTTTTAAAAATTCCATTGTTGCTACCCCTGGTATTTCCATTGGATATTGAAATGCAAGAAAAACACCATATGCAGCACGTTCTGCTGGATCCATTTCTAAAAGTGATTGTCCATTATAGAGAATATCTCCTTCTGTTATTTCATAATCATCACGACCAGCAAGCAAATAAGATAAAGTTGATTTTCCGGCTCCATTTTGTCCCATGATAGCGGCAACTTCTCCATCTTGAACTGTCAAGTTTAAACCACGAATAATTTCTGTATCGGTTTCAGCAATACGGGCGTGCAAATTTTTGATCTCTAACATAATTTAATCCTGTTTTGGCTGTTTTTCAGATATCAATGCGTATTATTTTACCTTAGCATCCATCTACTTTTGTAATTACCATAGAGGTTATTTTTAGCATTATGTGCTACCGTTACAGCCTTTTTACATAAAGTCTTCTATTTATCTAATTAAATAAAATTATCCAACACTACCTTCAAGGCTAATACTAATAAGCTTTTGTGCTTCGACAGCAAATTCCATGGGAAGTTTTTGAATGACTTCTTTTACAAAACCATTTACAATTAATGCGATAGCTTCTTCTTCAGGAATTCCTCTTTGCATAACATAAAAAAGTTGGTCATCAGAAATTTTTGATGTTGTGGCTTCATGTTCAAACTGAGCTGTTGCATTTTTTGCTTCAATATAAGGAACTGTATGCGCACCACAATCATTTCCGATTAACAAACTATCACATTGCGTAAAGTTACGCGCATTTTGTGCTTTTCGATGAGCTGTGACTTGTCCCCGATAAGTGTTATTTGAAAAACCTGCAGAAATACCTTTGGAAATAATGCGACTGGATGTATTCTTTCCCAAATGAATCATTTTTGTACCAGAATCAATTTGTTGATAACCGTTTGCAACAGCAATAGAATAAAATTCTCCACGCGCATTATTACCACGGAGTAAGCAGGATGGATATTTCCAAGTAATCGCAGAACCGGTCTCAACTTGTGTCCATGAAATTTTAGAGCTATCACCTCGACAATCTCCACGCTTCGTCACAAAATTATAAATACCGCCCTTTCCATCTTTATCGCCAGGATACCAGTTTTGTACTGTAGAATATTTAATCTCTGCATTTTCAAGGGCAATAAGCTCAACAACAGCAGCATGAAGTTGGTTTTCATCACGTTGGGGTGCTGTACACCCTTCAAGATAAGAAACATAGGAATCTTCAGCGGCGATAATCAATGTTCGTTCAAATTGGCCAGTGTTGCGTTCATTAATCCTAAAATAAGTTGAAAGCTCCATAGGACAACGAACCCCTTTGGGAATATAAACAAATGAACCATCTGTAAAGACAGCTGCATTTAAGGCCGCATAATAATTATCACTTATAGGTACAACTGTTCCTAAATATTCTTTAATAAGCTCAGAATGTTCAATAATCGCCTCTGAAATAGAACAAAAAATCACACCAGCACGTGCCAGCTCTTTTTTGAATGTTGTTACAACAGAAACAGAATCAAAGACTGCATCAACAGCCACCTGCCCCGATACAGACATACTGTCATCAAAAGTGGAGGGATCAGACTGTTTTCTTACTCCTGCCAAAATCTCTTGTTCTTTAAGAGGAATGCCAAGTTTTTCGTACGTTGCTAATAACTCAGGATCCACTTCATCCAAAGATTTTGGTCCTGTATGATTTTTTGGAGCAGCATAATAATAAAGCTCCTGAAAATCAATTTTAGGATATTCAAGACGCGCCCAATGAGGCTCTTGCATTGTCAGCCAACGGCGGTAAGCTTTTAAGCGCCATGTTAGCATCCATTCAGGCTCATTTTTTTTAGCGGAAATAAATTTGATAATATCCTCATTTAAGCCTTTTGGAGCTTTATCGGTTTCAATATTGGTTTCAAAACCATATTTATATTGGTCAACATCTATTTCACGTACTTGACGTATCGTTTCTTGTACTGCCGGCATAAATTTTCTCCATTTTTTGGCGTCAAAAACCGGTAACTAAAGTCTTGTTTTTTACAAGATTAAAGTAAGCAAGTTATCTCCTAGGCTATAGGTAAAGCGCAAAAATTTCAATCAAACTTATTTTATTTTTAAAATAATTCTAATTTTTATAACTTTCTGATGATAAATCTTCCCCTTTTTTCCTGCTTATAATTTGAGAAAAAAACGACAGAAAATCATCAATATCTTCAGAAGTTGTGCCACGCCCTAGCGAAATGCGAATGGCACCATTTGGAACATGATACCCCATTGCCTCCAACACTTTGCTTTGTTTTACTTTTCCCGAAGAACAGGCAGAGCCGGATGATAAAGAAAACCCTTCTAAATCAAAAGCAATTTGCATCGTTTCAGCTTTTATATTTTTCACGGTAAAGTAAGTTGTATTTGGCAAACGTTGAACTCTTTTGCCAAAAATCTCAACATTTTTACTTATTTTTTGTAGTCCAGCTTCTAATTTATTGCGTAAATATATTAACTGTTTTATTTCCTCCTGTGTGAAGCAATCAGTCATTGCTGCCCCAAAAGCAGCAATAAGGGGCAATGCTTCTGTTCCTCCACGGAGACCTTTTTCTTGTCCTCCTCCAATAATAAGAGGGTGTGGCATGAGAAGATTACCACATGAAACAAAAGCACCGATTCCTTTAGGACCGCCAACTTTATGTGCAGACAGTATAAAAAAGTCTCCTCCTAACTGATGAATATCCACAAAATTTTTATCTACATATTGTGTCAAATCAACTATAAGAGTGCCTCCTAAATCCCGAACAATAGCGGCGATTTCTGTTAACGGTTGAATAACACCCGTTTCACTATTTGCAGCTTGAATAGCAACAAGAGGTAAACCTTTTGTTTTATCGTGAACCGTTAAGAGTGATGTTAATTTATCTTGTTGTATGAGCCCATCTTGATCAACATCAATGACGCTTATCAATTCTTTAGAAAAACGTCCTCCCTCTGCAACAGAGGGATGTTCAGTCGCTCCAAGGTAAAGATGAGAAAATTTAACTTTTGCTTTCCCCATATTGTAAAAAGGTGTTAACAAAGTCATTGCGGCTTCACTCGCACCAGAGGTAAATACCACGTGATCTGGATCTGTTTTAAGATTTTCAGCGATTTGCCGACGGGACTTTTGCAACAAAGTTTTAGCGGCACGCCCTTCCTTATGAACCGATGATGGATTACCAAATATCTCTAAAGATTCCAGTAACGCTATCCGTGCCACTTTTTTGAGCGGTGTTGTTGCGTTATGATCAAAATATCGGCGTTTTATAACCATTTTACATCGCAATCATTAATCTTATAAATTGATTGAAAAAATAGCGCATTTTTCTTGAAAAGTGCACTAAAAAAAGAATATCTAGTAATTATTTAAGAGATTCTATGGTAAAAGTCGACCAGGGTCAAAGAGAGCCTTTTATTGCATTAAGGAGCATTTTATGCCAGAAATTATTTTTAACGGTCCCGCGGGTCGGCTCGAAGGGCGTTATCAACCTTCACAACAAAAAAATGCACCCATTGCGATCATTTTGCATCCTCATCCCCAATTTGGTGGAACTATGAATCATAAAATTGTCTATGACCTCTTTTATATGTTCCAACAACGTGGCTTTACAACTTTACGTTTTAACTTTCGTGGTATTGGTCGTAGTCAGGGTGAATTTGATTATGGAATAGGAGAACTTTCAGATGCTGCTGCTGCTCTCGATTGGGTGCAAACACAACATCCAGACTCTAAAAATTGTTGGGTAGCAGGATACTCATTTGGAGCATGGATTGGTATGCAGCTTTTAATGCGCCGACCGGAAATTGAGGGATTTATCTCAGTTGCCCCTCAGCCTAATGTTTATGACTTTTCATTTCTTGCACCTTGTCCCTCTTCTGGACTTATCATTCATGGCGGTATCGATAAAGTTGCCCCTCCAAAAGATGTTCAAATACTTGTCGATAAATTAAAAACACAAAAAGGTATCATTATTACACAAGAAATATTGGAAGAGGCTAATCACTTTTTCAGTGGATGTCATGAAAAACTTATTGAACGATGTGCCCACTATTTGGATAACCATATCTCCAATGAACTTCTCGCTCCTCCTCCTGAAATACTTTCACTAACTTAGGAAAATACGATAGATTTATAAAAAATTAGCAAAAATCGTCTCTGATCATAACAAAGTAATTTTTTTAGTCTGCATTTAAAACTTTTCTAAATTTTATTCAGGATAGAAATGAGAATAACAGAACACCTTTTTTCTATTACTAAGAAGTTTCTTTTTTAGCGTAAAAAGGAAATAATATCTGTATTATTATCTTTATACTACCAATATGTCTCTTTCTCTTGTGAGGTGTGCGTCAGTTATGATAGATAACACATTAATAATTCATTATATAATCGCCTATTATATAAAATAATGCACTCTTAAATTAGGAAATTAAATCTGTGTTTGCCTTTAAATCTGATTTTTTACACATTATGAGCGAACGTGGTTTTATCCACCAAATTTCAGATGAAAAAGGCTTAGATGATCTTTTTTCCAAAGAAACTGTAAGCGCTTATACTGGATTTGACCCAACAGCATCGAGTTTACATGCTGGAAGTCTTCTTCAGATTATGATGCTTTATTGGTTACAAAAAACGGGTCATCGCCCCATTGCTTTAATGGGCGGAGGGACCGGATTGATTGGTGATCCTTCCTTCAAAGACGAAGCGCGACGCCTTCTGACACAAGATGATATTGCTGCAAATATTGATGGTATTAAAAAGGTATTTGCTAACTATTTGACATTCGGTGTCCGAGAAACCGATGCTTGTATTGTGAATAATGCTGAATGGTTATGCAATTTAAACTACTTAGAATTTTTGCGTGATGTAGGAAAGCATTTTTCTGTCAACCGTATGTTGTCATTTGATTCTGTCAGACTCAGACTTGAGCGTGAGCACTCTTTGTCATTCTTAGAGTTTAATTATATGATTCTGCAAGCTTATGACTTTGTTGAACTTTATAAACGTTATGGTTTGCGTATGCAAATGGGGGGCTCTGATCAGTGGGGCAACATTATTAACGGAATCGAATTAGGACATCGTTTAGGAACACCGCAATTATATGCGTTAACATCACCATTACTGACAACCTCTTCCGGTGCCAAAATGGGTAAATCATTGAATGGGGCTGTATGGCTGAATGCGGATAAGCTTTCACCTTATCAATTTTGGCAATATTGGCGCAATACAGAAGATGCTGATGTAACACGATTTCTAAAGCTCTATACTCCATTGCCGATGGATGAGATTCTTAAACTTTCTCTATTACAAGGAACTGAAATTAACGAAGCAAAAAAAATTCTTGCAACAGAAATTACAGCAATGTTGCATGGACGTGTTCTTGCTGATGCAGCAGCAGAAACGGCTCGCAAGACGTTTGAAGAAAAAACTCTGGGAGAAAATCTTCCAACTGTTGAAATTAATGCCTCAGAATTAAAAAAAGGTGTTGGATTGCTCACTCTTTTAGTACAAGCAGGACTCGCTAGATCTAATAGTGAGGCACGCCGACACGTTCAAGGTGGAGGTGTCCGTGTAAATGATCAAATTATTGAGGATGAAACACATCTTATTATTGAAGGGGATGTCAGTGCAGAAGGAACCATTAAACTTTCTTTTGGTAAGAAAAAACATGTTGTGATGAAACCAGTATAATCTTTTGCTGTTTTGTTTATGTTGTTCACGTCGAGCTTGTTCTTTCAATTCAATCGTTGTGATAGGGCGAGTTTTGTTAGGAAAATAAAGGTCTCTTCAAAACAATAATATTTCTAGAGAGTTGAATAGTTCTTTTCTTCTGTGTACTCTGATATCTTATACCTGTTACACAAAAAAGAAAGATGAAAACAATGACAAGACCAATGAAAGGTGCTTTTGCTCCTGATTTTACTTTGCCGCGCGATGGAGGAGAGACAGTGTGTCTTTCTGACTTTAAAGGAAAGCCTGTTGTTTTATATTTTTATCCAAAAGATGACACCAGTGGTTGCACAAGTGAAGCACTTGATTTCACAAAATTAAAGATGAAATTTGATGAAATCGGTGTTGCTGTTATTGGAATCTCTCCAGATAATGTAAAAAAACATGATAAATTTAAAATAAAACATGAACTTGATGTCATCTTGGTTTCTGATGAAGAAAAAACGACCCTCGAAGCTTATGGTGTTTGGGTTGAGAAAAGCATGTATGGACGCAAATATATGGGAGTTGAACGGAGCACTTTTTTAATTGATGCAAATGGAATAATAGTAGAAGAATGGCGCAAAGTAAGCGTATCTGGGCATGCTGAAAATGTTTTAGCTACTGCAACACTTTTATATCATAATGGTAACTTGTAAATTGAGTGTTTGATTTACCTTCAAAAGCAAAAGTTATTTCCCCTAATTGATTTTAGTTTTTCAATGGATTCAATTTTTACAATATATTGATTTATAAGGATAATGAATTGTTTTACATTTATATTAGTCCCCTGAATATCGCAAATTTTTCTTATTTCAGATTCTTCCTATCACTTGCAATATCATAAGCAGAATTAGCGTGTGAGAAAAAATTGAAGAAAGAAACAAGAAAATCCTCCTTTAAACCTTTAAAGTATCAAAGGCTATATAACATCACAGCATCAATAAAACGAACAGCTTAAGAAAAAATCTATATGGCTTGAAGGAAGGATATATAATTAACGAATATCCTCAATTTTTTTGTCTTGTCCATAAATGCGCCGTGCGAGTGCTGCCTCTATAAATGCATCTAAATTACCATTAAGTACGGATTGTGGATCCGTATTTTCAATTCCTGTACGCAAATCTTTGACAAGCTGATAGGGTTGAAGAACATAAGATCTAATTTGATGTCCCCATCCGATTTCTGTTTTAGAAGATTCAGCAGCATTGGTTTCTTCTTCTCTTTTTTTAAGCTCTTCTTCATAAAGCCGTGCACGCAACATCGACCAAGCCGTAGCGCGATTTTTATGTTGAGAACGTTCTGTTTGACATTGAACAACAATACCCGTTTTTATATGTGTGATGCGAACAGCAGAATCTGTCGTGTTAACATGTTGTCCTCCTGCTCCAGATGCACGATATGTATCAATACGCACATCTGCCTCTGAAACATCAACTTCAATATTGTCATCAATAACTGGATAAACCCAAATGCTCGCAAAAGAAGTATGGCGCTTTGCATTCGAATCAAATGGAGAAATCCGCACTAAGCGATGAACGCCTGATTCTGTTTTTAACATTCCATAAGCATTATGCCCTTTTACAAGAATAGTCGCTGACTTTATTCCTGCTTCTTCTCCATCATGAATTTCTAAAATTTCAACCTTCATTTCATGCTGTTCAGCCCATCGCATATACATACGTAAGAGCATAGAAGCCCAATCTTGGCTTTCTGTTCCCCCTGCTCCAGCATGAACTTCTAAATAGGTATCATTCGGATCTGCCTCTCCTGAAAGAAGTACGTCAATTTGCCTTTTATCTATCTCATTTTTAAGATTACGTATTGATCTTTCTGCATCAGCGATAATTTCAATATCACTTTCTTCTTCGCCCATCGCAATAAGCTCAATGCATTCTTCAAGTATTTTTGTAAATGATAAAAGACCATTGATTGAATCATCGAGACGTTGACGCTCACGCATCATATCCTGTGCTCGTTGTGCATCATCCCATAATGATGGATCTTCCGCTTTTTGATTAAGATATTCAAGACGCTTTAGTGATTGATCCCAGTCAAAGATGCCCCCTTAGCAATTGTATTGCTTTCTGGATTTCATCAACTAATGTTTCTATTTCTGCTCGCATAATTTAACACCGTATTTTAAAAAACTCTTTTGGTTGTGTCTCTTAGCATTTTATACAAATTTAATAGCTGCTATCAGAAAATGGTACAATTCTATCACTCTATTTACAGAACCGACATTGTAAAAAAGAGATAAAAACCATGACTCATGGCAAAAGGAGATTTTGTCGATTAATACAGCCCACCTGTCCCACTTTCAAGTGCTTTGTTGACTTGTGGAGAAGTCGTTACTGCAGGAACACCTTCTTGAAAAGAATTTGTACTCCCAATAACTTGATATATATCAGCAGGACCAGTCCCTGGTTTAAATGCTTCTATAATGACATCTTGATCTCCTCTTTCAGCAAGCATTCCTGTTTTTCGATTAATTGGCATTAAAATCATACCCTTTGGCATCTTAAAGGGAACATCTGGCTTCCCTTTAAGAGCATCTGCCATAAAATCACCAAAAATAGGTGCAGCTAATGAACTTCCTGTTCCATTATATCCTAACGGAGCTGGTTGATCATAACCGACAAAAATACCAACGACAATGTCAGGAGTAAATCCCATAAACCAGACATCCTTAGAGTCATTGGTTGTTCCTGTTTTAGCGGCAATATGTCGATTAAGATAACGTAAACGTGCCGCAGTACCACGCTGAACAACCCCTTCCATCATCGAGGTAATTTGATAAGCCGTCATAGGGTCAAGAACTTGATCTCGCTCATCAATCAATGTGGGTTCACTTTGATTATTCCATGAATTCGTATTGCAATTTTCGCAAATACGATCATCATGACGATAAATTGTCTTCCCATAACGATCTTGAATTCTGTCTATCAGAGAAGGTTTAATAGAGCGTCCGCCATTGGCAATAACGGAATAAGCTGTAACCATTCGTAATACTGTTGTTTCGCCAGCCCCTAAAGCCATGGGAAGATAAGGCTGCAATTTATCTACGATCCCAAAGCGTTCTGCATATTCAGCGACAAGAGGCATTCCCATATCATTGGCAAGCCGTATTGTCATAAGATTACGAGAACGCTCAATACCATAACGCAACGTTGAAGGTCCTGCAAAGGTACCTCCATAATTTTTGGGTTGCCAAACTTCACCATTATATTGACGAACTTCAATGGGGCCATCTAAAACAACGGATGCTGGTGTATATCCGTTATCAAGAGCTGCTGCATAAACAAAAGGCTTAAAAGCAGACCCCGGTTGGCGATAAGCTTGGGTTGCACGATTGAATTCAGATGCGGCAAAAGAAAATCCTCCCACCATAGCAAGAACGCGCCCTGTATGAGGTTCCATAGCAACAATTGCACCTTCAACCTTTGGAATTTGTTGTAAACGATAAGTGTTGTTTGTATTGGATAGTTTTTCAACAAAAATAACATCCCCAACTTGCAGAACATGAGATAAGCTCTGAACAGTTTTTCGATAACCATTTTCTTTTACAACATGGAGTGCCCATTTTGAATCAGATTCAGATAAAACAGCAATTTCCCGTTTTTTTGATAATATACCTGAAGCTTCGCGCTGTGGCTGTAAACCAATCTCTACTTTGTTGGGATTAGTAGAAAGAACAACAGCTAAACGCCATTCAGGAACATCACTTAGCCCTGTGATATCTGCAAGTTCTGTCCCCCAATCACCTTTCTCATCAATATGCGCATAAGCTCCACGCCATCCTTGCGCATGATCAAATCTAATTAATCCATCGTGTAAAGCACGTCGCGCAATAAGTTGTAAATGCGGATCAAGCGTTGTACGAATGGAAAGCCCACCTTCATAAAGTGTTTTAGCCCCATAGCGATGTATTAAACGACGCCGCACTTCTTCAGTAAAATAATCAGCTGCAAAAACATAGCTATCACTCCCACGCATTGTCGCTCCTAAAGGTTTAGCTTTCGCTTTTTCACCTTGTTCACGCGTTACATATCCATTTGCAATCATCCGGTCTATAACCCAATTACGCCGATCAATAGCACGTTGTGTATTCTTAAATGGATCATAATTTGCTGGCCCTTTTGGAAGAGCAGCCAAATAAGCACATTGTTCTAGCGTCAGATCATTGACGGATTTATTGAAATAGGTCAAAGAAGCAGCTGCTATACCATAAGTGCCACGACCCAGATAAATTTCATTGAGATAAAGCTCGAGAATATGATCTTTTGAATAAGTTTTCTCAATACGCATTGCTAAAATAGCTTCCTTAAATTTACGTTCTAACGTTGTTTCTGAACTTAAAAGGAAGTTTTTAGCGACTTGTTGCGTTATAGTTGATGCACCCTCTGGACGTCTTCCAGAACCAATATTACGAATATTATTGATCAAAGCTCGAGAAAGTCCTTCAGGATCTAAACCAAAATGATGATAAAAGTTTTTGTCTTCAGCCGAAATGAAAGCATTTATAACAAGCTTTGGTATTGATTGAATCGGTAAATAGAGGCGATGTTTTGTTGCAAACTCTGCCATAAGACGGCCATCAGAAGCATGGACACGGGTCATTACCGGCGGCTCATAAAGTGAAAGAACTTCATAATCAGGGAGTGCATTTGCTTGACCACTGGTCATAACACCCCACGTTATTGCACCATAAAGTCCAATAACAATAAAAAAACGAAGAAGATATCTTAAAAAAATCATCATAAAAACAGCTATCGCTTTCTTAAGAATTAATTAAAGAAAAAAATACGTTACTTCAAACACACCACGCGGATATCACCACAAGATTGAGATCAAGAGAAATTGTTTTCTATCTTTTATTTATACCAGAGTACACTAGAAGCCCATATTGATACTCTATTTTCTCATAAATTTAAAGAGGCTGTACCATTTTCTGCCTATAATCAGCAAATTGACGAATAGAATGAGCAATAGAGGCTGCCATTTGTTTTCTCCAATGAGGATCCTTTAATAACTTTTCATCCTCTTTATTGGATAAATAACCTATCTCTATCAAGACTGAGGGTATATCTGAAGCTCTTAAAACTTGAAAATTAGCATACCGATGTGGGTTATTAATCAAGTTAATATGATTCTTTGATAAACTTGAAATAACACTATTTGCAAAATTAACCGAAAATGTATGTGTCTCACGTCGTGTAAGATCCATCAAAATATCTGTAACTTCGAGCGTTTCATCTGCAGGCAAACCATCAAGCAAATCAACTTTATTTTCATTTTCAGCTAAAGATTTTGCAATGGCATCAGAGGCTTTATCTGATATGGTATACACTGTGGCACCGCGAAGAGAATGTAGATCAATCGTATCCGCGTGAATAGATATAAAAAGATCAGCATCAAACTCTTGCGCTTTTTTAACTCTTTCACTTAGTCTTAAAAAAATATTGGAATCTCGTGTTAAAGCAACGGTAATATGAGAATCCTTTTGTAATTCGTCTCGCAATGCACGCGCAAAGTCTAAAGTCACATCTTTTTCTAAAATTCCAGTACCCCCCCGCGCACCACCATCAATACCACCATGACCAGGATCAAGAACAACACGGAAATTATATGCTGGCATTAACTGTGTTTTTGTATCAAAATTGATCCTTTGCTGTTTTTTTAATATCTCATCAAATTTTTCTTGTGTACTTTTACGAATATCAATCAGCAACTGCCATAAACCATTATTTAATTTTTTTACGACATTTTTTTCAACTACAAAAGCCGTTTTACTTGTCAAAACAATGCGTGAAGTCTGTATGTCAGAGAAAGCATAACGCACATCTGAAAGCATAACGGATAATGTATTCCTTTTCTTTAAAGGCGTATTTTGCATCGAAAAGTCAATTGTAGGTAAATTGATAACCAAACGTGCTGGCCTGTCCAAAATCTGTAAACGAACATTTGGTTTTGAATTAAAAACCGCAATAATACGCGTATGAACACTATCACCAATGGTTCGAAAATTAATAAGTCTCAGAGGATCTGCGGCTTGAAGACTGGTTTGGAGTAGCAAAAAAGATAATAAAAAGTATGTGACGAGCACAATAACATCCCCATAAGCTGTTTTCAGCTTTTTGGTAAAAAAAACTCTTATCATAAGCAAAATACTCTACATTACCTTTGTAATAATTTATCTTGGTTACATAAAACGATACACCAATTTATTATCTATTTTTCAATAAAAGCTAAATAAACACCTCAAAACGAAATTAAGGTCATAAAGATATTATAATTATACATGATTTACATTGTTACTTGCCAAACGCATGATATCAACATAAAAGAATATTTATGCTTCCTAACTGATAATAGTCATCTAAATTATCTGTAACTCATATTAAGTTGTCTTTAGAGGTTTTTTGTCTATTATGCGTTGAGACTTTTTTATGGATGAAAAATTTCTATGTTATAACATTAGGATTGCATTACTTAAGATTCGCTGGTTCGGATATCCGAACTGTTTTAAAGATTATTTTACCGGAGACTTTTAAGAAATATGAGTCATAAAAAACAGATGGAAATAATGATGAGAAATGGTGTAAATGCAGTCATGCCTTTGCACGTGGTGTTCCGTCCTGTTTTTCTGGTACCTCCCTTTTATGGCAGACAGCCTTTTATGTTTACGAATAGTTATGGCATTCGTTTGAATAAAATTGTGCATGTCGCCTTCAGGATATTAACTTATGTCAAACAAAATGCTTATAGATGCCTCCCATCCGGAGGAAACACGTGTTGTTGTTGTTCACGGCAACAAAATTGAAGAACTTGATTTTGAATCAGAACATAGAAAACAGCTCAAGGGGAATATTTATCTCGCACGTATTACGCGTGTAGAACCGTCTCTCCAAGCGGCTTTTGTTGAATATGGTGGAAACCGACATGGTTTTTTAACATTTTCTGAAATTCATCCTGATTATTATCAAATTCCTATTGCTGATCGCCTTGCTCTTCTTGAAGAAGAAGAAAAAGAAGCTGTAGGAGAAAATTCTGTAGATACCTTTACGGAAGAAGCAACTAAAAATAAAAAACGCTCCAGAAGAACAAAAAAAAGTGAAAAAAACAATGTTATAGCAGCCGATATTGAAAATGATATCACATCTGAAGCGATAATAATTGATAATACAGAAGAAGCATTAAATGCCAATATCTCTTATGATGAGATTGAAATGGTCGGTGCTGAGGACATCCGTGAAGAGCTCCCGATTTATCAAAGAAAACAAGGGCGCCAGTATAAAATTCAAGAAGTCATTAAACGACGTCAAATTTTGTTGGTACAAGTTATCAAAGAAGAGCGTGGTAATAAAGGTGCTGCCCTTACAACATATCTATCTCTAGCTGGTCGTTACTCTGTTCTAATGCCCAACACAGCACGTGGTGGTGGTATTTCACGAAAAATTACGAACGTACAAGACCGTAAGCGTCTTAAAGAAATCGTAAAAGAATTAGCCGTTCCAAAAGGTATGGGCGTTATCTTACGAACCGCTGGTGCCAATAGAACAAAAGCTGAAATTAAACGTGATTATGAATATCTTATGCGGTTATGGGATACTATTCGCACTTTGACACTCGAGTCAACGGCGCCATGCCTTGTCCATGAAGAAAGCAATCTGATCAAGCGTTCTATACGAGATCTTTATAATAAGAACATTAGTGAAATTCTTGTCTCTGGAGACCAAGGATATCGTGAAGCGAAAGACTTTATGCGTATGCTCATGCCAAGTCATGCAAAAGTTGTGCAACCTTACCGTGATCCTACGCCCATTTTCGCAAGAAATAATATTGAAATTCAACTTGATAAAATGTTGCAACCACAGGTTTCTTTAAAATCTGGTGGTTATCTTGTTATTAATCAAACAGAAGCACTTGTTGCTATTGACGTAAATTCTGGCCGCTCTACGAAAGAATTCTCTGTCGAAAAGACAGCCTTACAAACCAACCTTGAAGCTGCTGAAGAAGTAGCGCGTCAATTACGCTTGCGTGACCTTGCTGGTTTAATTGTGATTGATTTTATTGATATGCTTGAAGAACGCAATGTGAAGCTGGTCGAAAAAAAATTAAAAGATTGTTTAAAAAATGATCGTGCTCGTATTCAAGTAGGTCATATTTCACACTTCGGCCTTTTAGAAATGAGTCGTCAACGTATTCGCATATCGGTTTTAGAAAGTACGACACAGCCCTGCCCACATTGCGCAGGAACAGGAAATATACGTTCTGAATCATCAATTGCGTTACATGTCATGCGCTCAATTGAAGAATATCTTCTTCATAATTCGCAACATAATATTATCGTGCGCACCCCCGTAGCAACAGCGCTTTATGTATTAAATCATAAACGCAATATTCTTGTTAATTTAGAAGCTCGCTTTAAACTTAATATTAGTATTGAAGCAGATGATAGTATTGGAACACAACATCTTGTTATTTCTAAAGGCTCAATAGCAGAGAGAATTTCTCAATCTTCATTGGAAGATGACAATAAGCAAGAAATTGAAGATTCTGTTTTCATAAAAAGTGAATCTATTGAAAATCCTTCTCCCATTGAAACAAACCAAAAGCGTCGGCGTAAAAATCGTCACGTTGAAATTACTGATCATTCTCTCTCCAACGTTCATAAAAAAGAAGATACCTTGAATGATGATTCTTATCGTCGAGGACGTCGTCGAGGACGTCGTGGTGGTCGACGCAATCAAGATAATAGTTTTCATCAGATTCGCGTTCCTTATGCAGAACCAGTGGGAGATTTTGCTAAGCAAGCTTTAGCAGAAATTAAAGCAGCGCATCGCAAGCGTCGTGTTTCACCTGCTAAATCTTTTGAACTTGAAGAAACAAAGAATAATATACAAGCTCTAGATATACAACAACAGAGTGAATCTGAAAAAAATGATACAAATATTAAACCTAAAAAACGTAAAACACGTTCTTCAAAAGTAGTAGAAAATAAACTTTCTTTAGAAAATGATCAAAATATTGCAGAACAAAAATCTCTTGAAGAAAAATCTATAACCAGTTCGATGCGTAAAACTAAAACAAAAAAAGCAGACAAATCTATTCATGAGGTAGAAGATAAAGCTCTTGAAAAGAGTAAAAAATCAACACGTGGAACACGTAAAAAATCATCTTCTAAAGAGACAACGCAAATACAAAAAATATTAGAGCAAGAAACTGTAATCGAGATGGAGAAAGTTATCGAAACCTCTCCTTCCCAAATTGAAGAAACAATTAATCAACCCGTTGTTATTTCATCAACGCCTAATGATTCTTCCAAAACTGAACGTATTGGTTGGTGGAAACGCAGAATTCTTTCGAAAAATTAAGGATTAAAAAAACCGCCACAGAAAATTGTGGCGGTTCAAATAAACAATTATAGAAGACGTTTTGACCAACTTCTATGGTGTGGGTTTATTACTTTTGTTTTGCTTTTTCTTGCTCAGCCCGCATGCGCTCTTCAATTTCTTTTTGCTTTGATTGAATGGCTTGCTGCAGCTTTATTTGTTCTTGTTGGAAATCTTTTTCTTCCATACCAGGACCGGTATAGGCTGCTGTAAACCCATTAAGAGAAAATTCAATAGGATTAGCTGAACCACGGAAATTAACTGTGGTTACAACCATTTTTGTACCACTTTTCATAGCTGCTATAAGCTTATCATCTAAGACATCATTAGCAATACAACTTGGTCCATTACAAATAATATAAGGAATTTTTTTAGAGAACTCTTCACCAATTTTAATGTGAACACCTTCTGGCAAAAAACGACCTGTAGGTACTTGAATACCTATACGTTTCTCATTTTGCTTCCCTTTTATTTCAACAAGATTAAAAGCCGTTAAAGGTTGTCCCGTATTCGATAATACAGTATTCATTGTATTACAAATATCAACATCATGCTGCTTACTGCAAACTTTGTACCAACCTTGTGATAAAGTTTGCGCATTTGCAGAAATACCAGCTATAAGAAAAAGGGCAGCGGCTCCAACTAATACTGAAACAGCAGAATAAACATTTTTATGCGACATGATTAAGTTAATCCTTTCAACGCGCTCTTAAGTAACTTCAAAAAAATATTAAATATAATTCCAACTTAACTTATTAAATTATAATGAAATAACAATTAATTTTACTATTTTTAATTCAATATAAAAAAAAAAGTCAAATTTAGAGAAAAAATACGACGAGCCATTCTAATTTTTATACACTCATATCATTTCCCCTCTTCATCACATTGGTATTTGATGCAATCTATCCATAAAACACCTCTGTGCATTTAAACTAAGATTACACAAACGAATCAATATTGCAATGTTAATTAAAATAAACTCTGATACTACTCTAAAAAACTTACTAATTAAAATTTTTACATTTATTACTCTTCATGTTAAGCTTATAGAACATTAGCAACAAGTGTTGCAATGCATTAAGCTCCAAAATATCAGATAAGTTTTACAGTTTTCCTTATGTGCCTCGTGTGATACACAAAAACAAAATCATCTACGGTATTATTGAAACATTTGATGAATTAAAACCACTGATTGTCTAAAATTTCTGCCCTTGTTTATAAAACAATGGTGATACGCTTTGTAATAAAAATTTTATTTCTATAGCGTTTAACTAAATAGTTTAGTTTAAAAATACGCTACTAAAGAAGTGCTTTTTTCTTAATTAAACAACACATTTTCTTAGAGCAAAAATCTATAACTGCTAAAAATATTTTATTTATAATAAACTTTCTTAAAATATAATAACATATTAATTTATAATAATAATTTATCTTTTTTCTATTTCTATATTGTATGAAAGATCCTAATAGCGCAAACCTCTCTTATATTGAATCAATAAAATTTATCCACTTGTACATCACAAGCAGAGTTAGTTTTATAGATAAAACTACTGAACAAAGGGTTTCCCCCTATGAATCATCTCACGTGCCTAAAGCCATAATAAATTTATGCTTATATATTATACATCTATTATTGCACTTCTGTACAAATATCATCTCTCAGCTTTATAACGTGAATAAAAAATATAGCTTTTATCAATTTATTTTAAGTTATTTCTCAAATAAAATAATTTACTAAAATGATAAATTCTTTTCATCTTTTACAACATCAAAGATATAAATCGTTAATGATTTAAGTTTTGAGAAAAAATGAATTTAAAATATCATTTTGTTTTCCTATATAACACAACTTAGAGCTATAAAACATCTCTCTTATCGTATTAATAAAACAAGATTTAAGATATGAAATGTATCGTCATTAAAATAATTAAACAGATAAAAATAAAAAACTACAAGCACAAACAATCATGCATAAAAAGAAAACATAAAAAAGATATATGAGTTTATTATTTAATATATATATTAAAGCTTATATGATAAGAATAATAGATAATATCTTATGTGTATAAATTACTTTATTATAAATAATGATAAAAACAAAAAATTAAAATATATTTTACTAACATATTTAAACTATTATTTAGTATATTATCTTAATTTCTCTGTATTTGTATAATTAATTTTTTAATTGAATAATTATTCAACATGAGAACGCATACGATCTATAATATTCTTTTTCTTGTTTGGCAGCATTATATTATGTACTTCTTTAATGGTTCTACAAAGCTCAGGTGCATTTTTAACAAACCAATTATCTCCTGTAAGACTATTTTTTATATCGTCAAATATTTGTTTTTCATAACTATAAGAGCCATCTGTTAGTAATTCTTTAATATCCCTGACTAAACTAGGACTTATTGAATTATTTGCGCCTTTAGCCCAACTAAAATCTTTATCTTTCCAATCAAAATCTTTGCGCAAAATAGCACCTATATCACTCTGCAATATATCCGCTAACGTGTTGCAAGCAATAATAAACATGAGATAATTTTTCATTATCTCATTATCACCTCCACTTTTCTCATTCATTCCCCATTCATTAAACATTTGAGTTTTTTTTAAATAATCTTTTGTTTTAATCAACTTTTCTTCATACTCCCCTACTTCGTACTCTCTCGCTATATGTATTCTAAAGATAATTTTTTGTTTTTTTTCAGCTAGATCCTGTAATTTCGAACCAAGATTATAATATTCATTCTTCAGAGTTTTCAGTTTTTTGTATAGCTTATTCCGTTCCTGCAAACGCTCATAGTACTCTGCTTTAGAAATATTTTTTTCCCAAATGTTCAAATGAGACATACTTTCTTCAATAAATTGTATGCTCTCTTTAATATTCTTTCTTTTGTTTTTTTAATGTTGGTATTGTTCATCAGAAGATAACTCAGCGTGAGCGTTTTTTACGCCATATATCAAAGTGAGTAATAAAAAAACGATAATTAGACACTTTTGTAATGAAGAAAGCATGCTATCTTTACCTAAATTTTTTCTTTCTAAAAAATTTACAGGAGCTTATTAGCTTATTATATGCAAGTGCTATTTAATGCGGTTAAACCATCTAATCTATTTTCTTCATTATATCAATACGTATATAATAAAAACCAAATAAATATATAAAGGGTTCTTTATTATAAACTTAAATTTTATTCTTATACAAAATCAATAACTTTTTGTTTTTATAGAATAATTTTATAAAAATAAGTAATAGTTCTGAAATAATAAAGATATTTTTTAAACAGAATGTTGTCCTGCCATTTCGACAAGCTGTGTCATAATATTCGCTGCTCCAACAAGCCTTTCATCCGCTGTGGACCAATTACGAATAAGAGCGATACTTTGATCTGGACGAATTTTTGCCATCGAACCTTGTTTTCCAACCCACTGAACAAGAGCAAGACTATTTGCGAAATAGTTATTACGAAACTGTATAACAATCCCCTTTGGTCCTGTATCTAATTTCTCTACATGCGCTTTTCGACATAATGTTTTGATATAAAAGACTTTAAGAAGGTGTTGAACCTCAAGGGGTAAAGGACCAAAGCGATCAATTAACTCCGCTGCAAATTCATCAATTTGTTCTAAATCATCAAGTTCTGTTAAACGATGATAAAGTCCCATACGTAATGATAAGTCAGGCACGAAACTTTCTGGTATCATCACTGTTGTACCAAGTGAAATTTGAGGAGACCATTGATTATCTTCATTTAGCTCTCCATCTTTTAATTCAGCAACAGCTTCTTCAAGCATTTTTTGATAGAGTTCAAATCCAACTTCTTTGATATGCCCCGATTGCTGTTCACCTAAAAAATTGCCTGAACCGCGGATATCCATGTCATGGCTTGCCAATTGAAACCCGGCCCCTAAGGTATCAAGAGATTGTAAAACTTTAAGACGACGATCGGCAGCAGCTGTTAAGACTTTACCAGCAGGAAATGTAAAGAGAGCATAAGCACGTTGTTTTGAACGCCCTACCCTACCACGTAACTGATAAAGGGCAGAAAGGCCAAACATATCAGCACGATGCACAATTAGGGTATTGGCTGTTGGAATATCAAGCCCCGATTCAATAATGGTTGTTGAGAGCAGCACATCATATTGTCCATCATAAAATGCATTCATGATATCATCAAGTTGTCCAGCCGGCATTTGTCCATGAGCCACAACGAATTTCAGTTCTGGCACATGTGTTTTGAGATATTCTTCTACAAAAGCCAGATCAGAAATACGAGGACAAACATAGAAACTTTGTCCACCACGATAATATTCTCGAAGCAGGGTCTCTCGTATAACAAGTGCATCAAAGGGTGAAATAAAAGTACGAACCGCCATTCTATCAATGGGGGGTGTTGTTATCAATGAAAGTTCACGTACACCCGATAAAGCTAACCCTAAAGTGCGTGGTATGGGAGTTGCTGAAAGTGTGAGAACATGAATATCACTTTTAAGCTCTTTTAAACGCTCTTTATGTTTGACACCAAAATGTTGTTCCTCATCAATGATAAGAAGGCCTAATCGTAAAAAATTAACTGCACCACTTAATAATGCATGGGTTCCAATGACAATATCGATTGTACCATCTGAAACACCTTTTTTTACTCGTGCAAGTTCTTTCGCTTTTACAAGCCTTGAAGCATGTCCAATTTTAACCGGTAATCCTTGAAAACGCGAAATAAATGTTTTGTAATGTTGACGTGAAAGCAAAGTTGTTGGTACAACAACCGCAACCTGATATCCATTTAATGCTGCAACAAAAGCACTTCGAATGGCTACTTCAGTTTTTCCAAAACCAACATCACCGCATATCAAGCGATCCATCGGCTTGCCTGAGGCTAGATCATCCAAAACAGCATCAATTGCATTCATTTGATCTTCCGTTTCTTCATAGGGAAAGCAAGCAACGAACTCATCAAATGGTCCAATTGGTGGAAGTAAAGCAGGCGCAGCACGAGTCATACGCTCTGCAGCTATACGGATTAATTGCCCTGCCATTTCCAATAAATGTTTTTTAAGCCGAGCTTTACGTGCTTGCCAAGCAACACCTCCTAATTTATCTAACGTTACCTCTGTTCCTTCTGAGCCATAACGTGAGAGAAGCTCAATATTTTCAACAGGTAAAAAGAGGAGATCACCTCCAGCATATTTAATTTCAAGGCAATCTCGTAAAATTCCAGTGGTTGTGATGGTTTTAAGACCAACAAATTGGCCAATACCGTGGTCGATATGCACAACAATATCACCAGAATTTAAAGCAGAAACTTCAGAAATAAAATTTGTATTATTCTTACGCCGCTTTGGTGATCTGATGAAGCGATCACCTAGGATATCCTGCTCTGCTATAATAGCTAAATCTTCAGCCTCAAAACCATGTTCTATCATGATAACGGCTGCTAATATATGATCTCGTGGTGTTGCTTTGACAGTTTGCAAAGATTTTACAACATCTATTTTTTTTAATCCATGCTCGTCGAGAACTTGTACTAAACGATTCAGAGATCCTTCACTCCAACACGCTAAAAGCACTTTTTTGCCCGCAGAGCGTAAAGATGCGATGTGATCAATAACACTTGAAAAAACGTTTTTTTCCTGCGCATTACGCTCTTTTACAAAATCATATCCTTGTTGAACATTGGTGTGAATAACAGTTTGTTCCAAACTTTGTGGAATATTAAAAGGCGAAAAATCAATACGCTGTGAAGATTGTTGCACACATTCCAAAACACGCTCTGGCGTTAAATAGAGAAGACTAGGGTCTATTGGATGATAAGAAGTAGAATTTTCTTTATCATTTTCGCACTCTTTGCGCGCATTATAATAGTCTTCAATAAGACGATAGCGCTCAATGAAGACTTCTTCTATGAGATACTCAAAAACTATCGGTAAGTTGCCACAATGGTCAAAAAAGCTATCAAGGTTTTCATAAAAAAATGGAAGCCAATGTTCCATACCAACAAAACGCCGACCTTGAGAAATTGCTTCATAAAGCATGTTATTTTTTTGTGATACACCAAATGTACGGGTATAATTGCTTTTAAAACGGCTGATGCGTTCTGGTGTAAGAACAATCTCACTCATTGCCTGTAATAAAAGTTCAGTTTTTTGGCCTGTTGTCCTTTGACTTTCTGGATCAAATACGCGGATACTTTCTAGGGTATCTCCAAAAAAATCAAGGCGTAAAGGTTCAACATCCATCGGAGAAAAGATATCAAGTATTCCTCCTCTTACAGCAAACTCACCAACATCTCGGACAACCGTAACGCGTTCAAAACCATTAGTTTCTAGAAATTGAATAAGATTTCCCATGTTATTGCGCTGGCCAACACGTGCGTGAATAAGCTGAGCTTCTATCATTTCACGAGGAGGCAACTTTTGCATAATTGCATTTGCTGTTGTTAATATAATTGCAGAATATGGATCTTTCCGTAAATTTGCTATATGTGCCAATGTTGATAGTCGACGTGCCATAACAGCAATTCCTGGTGATACGCGATCATAAGGCAAACAATCCCATGCAGGAAATTGAAGTACGGGTAAATTGGGTTCAATAAAATTTAAAACTTGTTGTAAATGCGCAATTTTTGTTCCGTCACGGACAACATAGATGAGCGGTTTATCTTGTGCAATTTCTGAACTTAATTTAGCAAGCGCAAAGGCTTCAAATCCATCAGTAACGCCATCTAAAATCATACGAACAGAATTATTTTTGGGAATAACAATTTTTTTAAATATAGGCATCGGGATTAATAACTTAAGCAAGTACGATAATTGGCAATATCACGGAAAAGTGGACTATCAACTTCAGAGGGGGGCAAAATTTCTCCAGTAATCCATGTGAGTAAATCACGATCATCAAAAGACATAATATACTCAAGCTCAGAGAGCGTTTTATCATTCATCTTAGTGATATGAGCATCAACATAATGTCCAAAAATGAGATCCATTTCACGAATACCGCGATGCCATGCACGAAAAATCAATCGACGACGACGAGCATCTAATTGATTTTTGTCAACGACAAAAACTGTCATAAAAAATCTCCTTGAATAAAGTAATATAAACTATTCAATTAGTCGTATAAAGTTTTTACCTTGCTTTAAGGAAGTTCTATAATCTTTTGTTCTTTAAGTGTAATTCGACGATGCATTTGCTTAGCCAAAGCGTAATTATGTGTTGCAATAAGAGCAGAAAGACCAGACTGACGAACAAGGATAGATAAAGCTTGAAAGACATAAGCTGAAGTTACTGGATCAAGATTTCCTGTAGGTTCATCAGCCAAAAGAACCGAAGGGCCATTTGCTACTGCACGTGCAATAGCAACACGTTGTTGTTCTCCTCCCGATAACTCTGAGGGACGATGGTTCGCACGATGAGAAACACGCAGATACGTTAATAATTTGCGCGCACGATCTTCTGCTATGGATTTTTTTAATCCTGCTATCATTTGCGGTATCATGACATTTTCTAACGCTGTAAACTCTGGAAGTAAATGATGAAATTGATAAACAAAACCAATATCATTTCGTCTTATAGCTGTTCGCTCACTATCAGAACGCTTTGCACAAGAAACACCCCGTAACATCACATCACCAGCGGTTGGTTTTTCTAATAATCCAGCAATATGAAGAAGTGTTGATTTTCCAGCACCAGATGGTGCAACAAGTGCGACAAGCTCTCCACGATTAAGAATAAAATTCGCTTTATCTAAAACAATGAGAGGCTTATGACTCTCGAAAAAGTGTCTTTCAATCTCTACAAGCTCTAAAATAGCTGTCATTATTCATACCTCAAAGCTTGTACCGGATCTAGCTTAGCAGCACGCCATGCCGGAATGAGAGCAGCAAGAAACGACAAGAATAAAGCCATCATAGCAACCAAGATGGTCTGTTTCCACTCAATTTGTGCAGGCAATTTTGTTAAAAAATAAAGTTGAGGATTAAAAACGTCGACATTAAATAACCAAGATATAAAATCTTGGATATGATTAATATTCGCGGTCGCGATAACACCTAAAACTAACCCCAATATAGTTCCAATAAAACCAATCATCATTCCTGTAATGATAAATATACGCAAAATCGTACTCTGTTGAGCCCCCATCGTGCGTAAAATTGCAATATCATGACTTTTATCTTTTACAAGCATAATCAGCCCTGAAATAATATTTAAAGCAGCAACAAGAACGATCAGAGAAAGAATGAAAAACATAACATTTCGTTCAATCTGTAAGGCTGAAAAAAAAGCCTGATTGCGTGTACGCCAATCAATTAAATAGACCTGTTGATCAACAGCTTTTTCTACAACAGGTTTTATTTGATCAACAGCATCAGGATCATTTAGAAATAATTCTAAAGACTGAACCTTATCTCCCAAATTAAAAAACATTTGTGCTTCATGGAGAGGCATAAAGATAAATATTGAATCATATTCAGACATACCAACTTCAAAAATAGCAACGACTTTATAAGCTTTCACACGTGGGGTAACGCCAAAAGGAGTCTCATCACCATCTGGAGTAATAATACGAATATCTCTTCCAACTGTCAGTCCTAATTTTTCTGCTAAGCCACTTCCAATTGCAACACCTTCTTCTTGATCAAACCGAGAAATCGATCCTAATTTAATATTTTGAGAGACTGTTTTAAGCTTTTCTAGATCTTGTTTGCGCATACCACGAACTAACGCGCCAGAGCCACCTTGAACTTCACCTTGAACAAGCGCTTGACCTTCAATAACAGGTAAAGCAAACTTCACACCATTTGTAGTTTCTAAAGAAGAAATAAGAGTCTTATAATCAGAAAAACCAGAATCAACTGTTTGAATAATAAGATGCCCATTCATACCAAGAATACGATTGAGAAGTTCTGTACGAAAGCCATTCATCACCGCCATAACAACAACCAGAGCAAATACGCCCAACATAATCCCAATAAGAGAAATAATTGAAATAACAGATGCAACGACATGTTTTTTATTGGGAATCATATAACGAAAAGCGATCATCCACTCATAAGATGAAAAGCATTTGTTTTTCAGCCTCTTCATAATATTTCCTATTAAATTATAGAAAGTTGGCTGAGCACATCTTCAACCTTTAGAGATTTTTTTATTCCTGTTTTTCGATCTTTAATTTCAACTTCATTTTGTGCAATGCTGTTAGGACCAACAATGATTTGCGTTGGCAAACCAATCAAATCCATTGTTGCAAATTTTGATCCAGGACGTTCATTTCTATCATCTAATAACGGATCAAAACCGACCTTCTTTAATCCCTGATAGAGAAACTCACATACCTGTGTGCATTTTTCATCATCGGGCTTCATATTGATAATCCCAAAATCAAACGGTGCCATCGACTTTGGCCAAATAATACCATTTTCATCATGAGAAGCCTCAATAGCGGCCGCAACAAGACGCGAAGGTCCAATACCATAAGATCCCATAGAGACCACATGCTCTTTTCCATCTTGTCCCATAACTTTTGCTCCCATTGGAGCGGAATATTTAGTACCAAAGTGGAAAATATGCCCTACTTCAATACCACGCGCTGAAAGACGATTATGATCAGAAACTTTAGCCCACTCCTCTTCATTATGCATTTCTTCCGTTGCTGCATAAAAAGATGTCCATTGCTTAACAATATCATCTAAAACAGCTTTATCACTAAAATCGATTGAACTATCTGGAACGGTAAGTTCAAGAAATTGTTTATCACAGAAGATAGCACTCTCTCCTGTTTCAGCCAAAATGATAAATTCATGACTGAGTTCCCCCCCTATTGGACCTGTATCTGCACGCATAGGAATTGCTTTTAAGCCAAGGCGAGAAAAAGTGCGTAAATAAGCAACAAACATACGATTATAAGATGTTTCAGAGCCTTCATAATCAAGATCAAAAGAATAAGCATCTTTCATTAAAAATTCTCGTGCTCGCATCACACCAAAACGTGGACGAATTTCATCACGAAATTTCCATTGAATATGATATAAATTAAGCGGAAGATCTTTATAAGAACGAACATAAGAGCGAAAAATATCTGTTACCATCTCTTCATTGGTTGGACCATAAAGTAAATCACGCTTTTGACGATCTTTAATGCGGAGCATTTCCAAACCATAATCATCATAACGACCGCTTTCACGCCAAAGATCAGCAGACTGAATTGTAGGCATCAATATTTCTATTGCACCCGCACGTTCTTGCTCTTCACGAATAATTTTACAAACTTTATCAAGCACTTTTTTTCCCAAAGGAAGCCAAGAATAAATCCCTGATGTTTGTTGTCGAATCATTCCAGCGCGCAACATGAAGCGATGAGAAACAATTTCTGCTTCTTTAGGATTCTCTTTTAAAAGTGGAAGGAAATATTGAGAAAGACGCATTGAAATAATTAACTCCTAATCAGATCTATCATATCGGACAATTTATCACACCCTCTATTCATCTATAGCCGCATTCTGAATACTTGCAAATATAACGATCTTATCATTTAAAAATTTATTGTGCTTTATTCTCTATTTTTCTTATTTAGCAATAAAATAAAAATGCTCTTCTCTTTTTAAATAACGTAATAGGAAAGTTCTTTTATTTTGACCGATGTAAAAAAACTGTACAGATAGGTTTTTTTTGCCAAATTTCATGAACAGCCGCTCTTACTGCACGTCGTGTTGCCTCTCGAATAAGTTCATTATCTTTCTGTTTCATGCGTGGGATATTATAAACTGTATTTTCTACGATATCTAAAAGAATATCTTTTAAACTTTCCCCCTTTCCATTACTTTCAGGTAACCCGAATGTTGTTAGACCTATATCCCCTAATAATTCATGCTTACTATTTATATGGAGAGAAATAGTAACATGACCAGCATAACTTAGTTTTCGGCGTTCACGAATCCCTAATTCATCTTCATCTCCAATTAGGCAACCATCCTTATAGATGCGTCCAACAGGAACTTGATCAACAACCTTCACAGGCTCTGGTGCAAGACGTAACATATGGCCATTTCTGATATCCATAACAGTTTTAATACCTGCTTGACGTGCTAAAGTTGCCTGAGCCTTAAGATGCATTGCTTCCCCATGTACAGGGACAAGTATTTGTGGCTTTATCCAATCATACATCTGTAAAAGTTCTGAACGACGGGGATGACCTGAAACATGAACAAGTGCATCTTCATTCGTAATAATTTTAATACCCAAATCAATGAAACGATTTTGTACCTCAATAATCGCTTTTTCGTTTCCTGGAATACTTCGTGATGAATAAATAACGGTATCACCAGCGGAAAGTGCAATATTTTTCATTCCATCACGTGACAGTTTAGCTAAAGCAGCACATGGCTCACCTTGGCTCCCTGTGACAATTAAAACAAGATCTTTTCGCGAGATGTAGCCATAATCATCTTCCGTTACAAATGGTGCTAAACCATTCATATAACCAAGCTCTTGTGCAACCATAATACTTCGCTTAAGGGAACGCCCAATGACAAGCACTTTACGTCCAGCAGCTTCAGCTGCAAGAGCAATAGAACGTATCCGACCAATATTAGAAGAAAAAGTTGCTATCGCAACGCGCCCTTCAGCTTTGGAAATAATCTCTGAAAGACTGGCTTGAACTTGCTGTTCTGAAGGAGAGATACCATCCCGACATGCATTTGTAGAATCACAAAGTAATGCTAAAACACCTTTTTTGCCTAAAGCACGAAATCTTTTTTCATCGGTTACAGCCCCGAGTGGAGGAGTATGATCAATTTTCCAATCACCAGTATGAATCACGGTCCCCAAAGAAGTTGTAATTGTTAAAGATACAGATTCTGGTATTGAATGGTTAACGGCTATAGCCTCTATAGCAAAGGAACCTACCTGAAAACAATCACCAGCTTGAAAAATATTGAGTAAAATTTTTTGAGATTCAAAATCTAATTGTTTTTTAGTTTCCAATAATCCTGCCGTAAAAGGCGTACAGTAAATTGGCACTTGTAACTTTGGACATAAATCAAGAACGGCCCCATAATGATCTTCATGTGCATGTGTTAAAACAAGACCCCGTATATTATGTTTTTCACTTTCTAGAAAACGAATATCAGGAAAAACAAGATCGACACCTGGTAATTCAGAACCAGCAAAACTAATCCCCATATCAACTAGCAGCCATTCACGAAGATTTTGGGGACCAAATCCGTAAGCAGCTAAATTCATCCCTATTTCACCTACACCTCCCAGAGGTAAAAAAACAAATTCACATCTATTGGCTGCAACCATAAACATCTCCCAAATCATTAAGGTATCTGATGATAAAATAATTTTTTAATAACGACCTGCATTAACAGAAGCAGCCGAACCAAAATGAACATCTCCAGCTGTTATAATGGCTGTCTGACCATTTTTTTGCTTTATGATGCAGTTAAAATCACTATCAAGACCATCAAAAACACCCTCAATGACTTTTTCATCATTCACCACTTTGACATATTTTCCAAGATGAGCGGAATATAAAAGCCATTTTTTTCGGATTATTTCACATCCTTTTGGTTGTTTCCAAAGAAGGTAATTTTTAGAAAAACACTCCGTCAGAACCGTAAATAATTGTTCTGCATCAATACGCAAACCGATATTCTTTAAGCTTGAAGTGGAATAGGGTGCATCTTCATAATTATATTTCACATTTATTCCAATACCAATAACCAAGGCATATTGTTGTGATGACAATTTTAAAATCTCAAGCAAAACTCCAGAGCTTTTTTCTCCTCTGAGCAAAATATCGTTTGGCCATTTTAAGCTCACAATATTGTTTGTCTGTTTTTCCTCTTTTATCAATTCTTTTATTGCCTCTGCCACACTTACTCCAGCAACAAAACCAAGTTGAGCCGCAGTTTGATGAACAATATCATCAATTAATAAAAGACTAGAATAAAGGTTCCCTTTTGGACTAGACCAAGTCCTCCCTCTTCTTGCTCTTCCCTGTGATTGTTCTTGTGCAACAATCCAAAGATTACCTTGATGACCAGTTTGCGCTTTTCGTTGCGCAATGAGATTTGTTGAATCAACACTATCGTACGCTTCAATAGTGTATCCCTGTTTTTGTGCAAAATCTGATAAAGTATAAACCATATTCATTAAAACAATACTGTTGCTGCTTTTTCTGCTAGCTCAGCGAACCAAACTCCAAAAAGCGCGTAAAATAAAATAAAGAATACAGAAAGACCAAGACAAAATTGAAGCTCTTTAGATAAAGCAACAAAATGCGCTTTTGCATCATCAAACCACATAATTTTAATGACTCTCAAATAGTAAAAAGCCCCAACGACAGACGCTATCATCCCAACGACAGCAAGTGGCGTAAGTCCAGCGTGGACAGCAGCAGAAAATGTATACCACTTTCCAAAAAAACCAGCCATAGGAGGTATGCTTGCTAAAGAAAAAAGCTGTATTGTCATCACAACAGCCATAAACGGATTCGTCTTTGCTAACCCTGAAAGATCATAAATATTTTCAACATTTCCATTCTGAGAGCGCATTCCAAGAATAAAGGCAAATGAACCAATCGTCATTCCAAGATAAATAGTCATATAAAGGATAACGCTTTTTATCCCAAGCATATCTCCAGCAGATAAACCAACAAGTGCATAACCCATATGACTGATCGACGAATAAGCCATTAAGCGCTTAATATTATTCTGACCGATTGCAGCAAAAGCACCCAGTATCATTGATGCAATCGCCATGAACACCAAAATTTGTTGCCATGCAGGCATCACGTTATCAACACGCCCTATGGGAATAAAGGTCACCACAATAATACGGATGATTAAAGCCATTGCAGCAACTTTAGGGGCACTAGCAAAAAATGCTGTAATCGGTGTGGGCGCTCCTTCATAAACATCAGGTGTCCACATATGAAACGGAACAGCAGAAATTTTGAAAGCCAAACCAGCTAAAATAAAGACAATTCCAAAAATAACCCCCAATTGTACATTTTTATCTTTTAAAGCAAGAGCAATTTCGTGAAAACCAATTTGACCGGTAAAACCATAAAGCAAAGAAATACCATAAAGAAGCAACCCTGAAGATAATGCTCCTAAAACAAAGTATTTTATACCGGCTTCAGAAGATTTTACATTATTACGATTAATCGCTGCTAAAACATATAAAGCTAAAGATTGCAGCTCTAACCCCATATAAAGCGACAGCATATTACCCGCTGAAATCATAAACATCATTCCAAGGGTTGCTAAAAGAACAAGTACCGGAAACTCAAATATATTAAACTTTTGTGCATTGGCAAAACCAACAGACATGATAAGAGAAAAGAGTGCACCAATAAGCATTAAAATTTTCATATAACGACTAAAGGAATCGATAACGAGCGCATTGGTTTGAAATGAACCATTTTTCGGAAAAATTATAAGAATAATAATGGTTGCCACAAGAAGTGCTATGGCTAAACCTGTCACTGTTAAAGAAGCACGTGTATTGGAATAAACACCAATCATAAGCAGCACGACAGCTCCTAATGCAATTAAAAGCTCTGGAAGAATTAAGACTAATTGCGCTATTATTTCAGTTTGCATGTGCATTCTTCCCTTATCTAGTGCAGTTTATTGATGAGGGTTTCTACAGAAAACGCCGTTGCCTTAAGAATAGGCGTTGGATAGATACCAAAGAATATTGTAAGAATAATCATTGGATAAAGGAGAAATTTTTCTCTTAAAGAAAGATCTATTAATACTTTTAAATTCTCTTTATCCAAGGAACCAAAAACCACACGCCGATAAAGATAAAGGGCATAGGCTGCCGATAAGATAACACCTGTTGTTGCTAAAACAACAACCAATTTATTTACTTGAAAAACACCTATTAAGGTTAAAAATTCACCCAAAAATCCTGAGCTTCCAGGCAAACCAACATTTGCCATAGTGAAAATTAAGAAAACAACAGCATATTTAGGCATATTATTCACTAAACCACCAAACGCTGAAATTTCACGTGTATGCAAGCGATCATAGATAACCCCAACACAAAGAAACAACGCTGCTGAAACAATTCCATGGGACAGCATCTGATAAATAGCCCCTTGTATCCCCTGTTCATTCGCAGCAAAAATACCCATCGTTACATATCCCATATGCGCTATTGAGGAATATGCAATAAGTTTTTTGATGTCACTTTGAACAAGTGCAACCAGTGATGTATAAATAATAGCAATAAGCGATAATGTGAAAACAAAAGGCGCAAAATCTGCTGAAGCGATAGGAAACATCGGCAAAGAAAAACGAAGAAAACCATACCCACCTAATTTGAGCAAGACACCAGCTAAAATAACGGAACCCGCTGTCGGTGCTTCTACGTGAGCATCAGGGAGCCATGTATGAACTGGCCACATTGGCATTTTAACTGCGAAAGAAGCAAAAAATGCAAGCCATAACCATATTTGCATATGAGCAGGAAACTGATAATTGAGTAAAGTTGGTATATCAAGTGTCCCAGCCTCCCAATACATAACCATAAGAGCAACCAGCATAAGCACTGAACCAAGTAAAGTATATAAGAAAAACTTTATACTTGCATAAACACGACGTACTCCTCCCCATACACCTATAATGATAAACATTGGAATGAGGCTGCCTTCAAAAAAAACATAGAATAGCATTGCATCAAGAGCACAAAAAACACCAATAATCGCAACTTCTAGAAGAAGAAACGCAATCATATAGGCTTTTAATCTCTCTTTAACATTCTCCCAACTTGCTAAAATACAGAAAGGCAAAAGAAAAGCCGAGAGAACAACAAAAAGAATAGAAATACCATCGACCCCCATATGATAGCTAATACCACCCCCTAACCAACTAGATTTTTCAACCATTTGAAAATTTTGGTTGCTAGGATCAAATCCTATCCAAATAATTAAAGAAATAATAAAAACAAATAGAGTCGTAAAAAATGCGACATTACGTATATTATGGCGTGCTACTTCACTATCATCTTTGATAAACAAAATCAGAAGAACACCAACAAGCGGCAAAAATGTAACCGTAGAAAGAATAGGCCAATCGGTCATTAGTTTACGCCCCCGATCATCATCCATGTAATGAGCAATGCAACGCCGATAAGCATTGCAAATGCATAGTGGTAAAGATAGCCTGTTTGCATTCGAACAACTCTATTTGTAATATCAACAACACGCGCTGCAATACCATTGGGACCTAGACCATCAATAATCTTACCGTCTCCCACTTTCCAAAGAAAAGAACCAATTCTAAAGGTAGGACGAACAAATAAAAAGTTATATAATTGATCGAAATACCACTTTTGGTAAAGAAAATGATACACTCCTGGCATAATACGCGCCATTTTCTTGGGAAGAGAGGGAGCCGCAATATAAAATAAATAAGCCAACATAAATCCAAGAATCATTGCTATAAAAGGCGACCATTTTACCCAATTAAAAACATGGTGGGCATCATGAAGAATGTGATTATGGCTGCTTGTAAATAATGCTCCCTTCCAAAAAGCATTATACAAATCACCAAAAAAGTAAGGTTGGAAAACGACACCAGAAAATATTGCTCCAATAGATAAAAGAAAGAGTGGAATCAACATAACTGGAGGCGATTCATGAACATGATGCATCACATCAACTGTTGCCCGTGGTTTACCATGGAATGTCATAAAGATAAGTCGCCATGAATAGAAACTTGTTAAAAAGGCAGCAAAAACAAGAAGATAAAAAGCATATCCTGAAGCAATATTATGAGATGCAAAAGCAGACTCTATAATCGCATCTTTTGAGAAAAAACCTGCAGTCCCGAAAAGTGTTCCTGGAATTCCAACACCAGTCAAGGCAATGGTCCCGACCATCATCATCCAATAGGTGACCTTTATATGTTTGCGTAACCCACCCATTTTTCGCATATCTTGTTCATCAGATACAGCATGAATCACAGAACCTGCACCAAGAAACAATAAGGCTTTAAAAAAAGCATGCGTAAAAAGATGAAAGACAGCAGCGCCATAAGCTCCAACACCTAATGCCACAAACATATAACCAAGTTGAGAGCATGTAGAATAAGCAATAACACGCTTAATATCATTCTGCACCAACCCCACAGTTGCTGCAAAAAACGCTGTTGTTGCACCAACAACAATAATCACGGTCAAAGTAGTCGAAGAAAGTTCAAAAATTGGCGACATACGTGCAACCATAAAAACACCAGCCGTTACCATTGTAGCGGCATGAATAAGCGCTGATACAGGAGTTGGACCTTCCATTGCATCAGGCAGCCAAGTATGTAAAAGAAATTGTGCGGATTTTCCCATCGCACCAATAAATAATAAAAGACATGTAATGGTAATTGCCGTCTGCCCATCAAATTGCCAATCTAAAAATGTCATATTTTGTATAAAGCTCTTGTCGGCAGCTTTTGCAAAAATAGAGGTAAAATCAACCGATTGGAACAAAACAAAAATACTAAAGATTCCTAAGAGAAAACCAAAGTCTCCAACACGGTTAACTACAAAAGCTTTCATTGCGGCCTTATTAGCAGAATCGCGCTGAAACCAAAAACCAATGAGTAAATAAGAAGCAAGTCCGACACCTTCCCATCCAAAAAACATCTGAATCAAATTATTGGATGTGACCAACATAAGCATCATAAATGTAAACAAAGAAAGATAAGAAAAAAAACGAGACCTTGAAGGATCATGATGCATATAACCAATTGAATAAATATGCACCAATGCCGAAACACTGTTTACAACAATAAGCATGACAGCTGTTAATGCATCAACATGTAAAGCCCAATTAAAGCTTAAGTCACCAACAGTCATCCAATGTAATACCAATACATCAATCGCTGGAATATGACCAAGTGCAATACTGAAAAATGCTATCCACGATAATATGGCAACAACAACCATAAAGCTACATGTTATCAATTCACTCGCACGATCTCCTATCATTTTTCCACCTAGTGCAGCAATTAAAAAACCCAAAAGCGGAAGAAAGACAATCGTATAATACATCACTGGTTAGCCTTTCATTACATTAACATCTTCAACCGCAATGGAACCACGATTACGGAAAAAAACGACCAGAATTGCTAAACCAATGGCAGCTTCAGCAGCTGCTACGGTTAAGACAAATAAAGCGAATACCTGACCAACGAGATCATGAAGAAATGCTGAAAATGCAACAAAATTGAGATTAACTGAAAGCAATATAAGCTCAATGGACATCAAGATAATAATCACATTTTTTCTGTTGAGAAAAATTCCAGCAATACCAATTGTAAACATTAAAGCAGAAACAGTGAGATAATGTGTAATATCAATATACATCTGCATAGCCCCCCTTACATACCTTTGCCTGATTCAACTTGTTTGATTTCAATGGCACTTTCTACCGTTCTAGAAACTTGCTCGGCAATAGATTGCCGCTTTACTCCTAATTTATGACGAAGTGTTAAAACAATAGCTCCAATCATTGCAACCAATAAAATCATTCCAGCAATTTGAAAATAGAAAACATAATCCGTATAGAGAATATCACCTAATGCTTGTGTATTTGTTTGCTGCGCTAAATCTGGCATTGGTTGCGTAACATGCGTTCTCAAGACTGGAGAAAAATAGCTACTCATAAAAACAACAATCAATTCTACAGCGATAATAACACCAATAAGAGCTCCAATAGGAGCATACCGAAGAGTTCCACTCTTTAACTCAGCAAAATCAACGTCAAGCATCATAACGACAAATAAAAATAAAACAGCGACAGCTCCAACATACACAACAAGCAGAATAAGCCCTAAAAACTCTGCTCCTGCAAGTAAAAACAAAGCTGCTGCATTAAAAAATGCGAGGATTAAAAACAAAACAGAATGCACTGGATTGCGTGCTGTAATAACAATAACTGCACTTGTTAGCATAATAAAAGCAAACAAATAGAAAAATGCCGCCGCTAGATCTGTTAGCATAGGCTTCTCCTTAATTATTCAAACAATTGGTATAAACTTCATACCAGATTACAATTTATCGGAAAAATATCCGACACCTCATTTAACGATACACTTAACGATAAGGCGCATCCATCAATATATTTCGAGCAATTTCTCGCTCCCAGCGATCTCCATTCAATAAAAGTTTTTCTTTATCATAATAAAGTTCTTCACGTGTTTCCGTCGCAAACTCAAAATTTGGACCTTCGACAATAGCCTCAACCGGACAGGCTTCTTGACAAAAACCACAGTAAATACATTTAACCATGTCTATATCATAACGGACAGTTCTACGTGTACCATCATTGCGCCGTGGCCCAGCTTCAATTGTAATCGCTTGAGCAGGACAAATCGCTTCACATAATTTACAAGCAATACACCGTTCTTCACCATTTGGATAGCGACGCAATGCATGCTCACCGCGAAAACGCTGAGATACAAAACCTTTTTCATAAGGATAATTAATCGTAGGTTTTGGTGAAAAAAATTGACGCATAGCTAAGAAAAAAGCACTCATAAATTCCAATAGAAGAAGTGACTTTGCCGCCTGAATAAAACCTGACATCGTAAAATCTCCTCTTAAACGAAATCCGTAAACTTTAAAAAAGCAGCAGTTATCACAACCATTGCTAGTGAGAGAGGAAGAAAAACCTTCCAACCAAGCCGCATAAGCTGATCATAGCGATAACGTGGAACAAATGCTTTGACCATAGCAAACCAAAAAAATACAAAACAGACTTTTAAAACAAACCAAATGATACCAGGAACCCAATTAAGCCACCAAACATCTAAAGGAGGCAGCCAACCGCCTAAAAATAGAATAGTTGTTAATGCGCACATTAAAACAATCGCAACATATTCACCAAGAAAAAAGAGCATGTAAGGCGTTGAAGAATATTCAACCATATGACCAGCAACAAGTTCAGATTCTGCTTCCACCAAATCGAATGGAGGACGGTTTGTCTCTGCGAGCGCAGAAATAAAAAATATAATAAACATTGGAAAAAGGACCAACCAATTCCAATCGAGAAAGCTGTTAAAAGGAAGACCAAGAGTTGTACCAATTCCAGAACTTTGTTTATGAACAATTGTTGTGAGATCCAACGAACCACTTATTAAAATGACAGTCACAAGCACAAAACCAATGGAAACTTCATAAGAAACCATTTGTGCCGCCGAACGAAGAGCTCCTAAGAAAGGATATTTTGAATTTGATGCCCATCCCCCCATAATAACACCATAAACTTCAAGAGATGAAATGGCTAAAATATAAAGCAAACCAACATTAATCTTTGCAACCTCCCAACCCTCATTGACAGGAATAACAGCCCAAGTTGATAAAGCAAGTGTCGCTGAAACAAAAGGAGCCAAAAGAAAAACACCCTTATTTGCACCTGCAGGGATAATAGGCTCCTTAACAACAAATTTAATTAAATCTGCAAAAGACTGTAACAAACCCCATGGTCCAACAACGTTTGGTCCACGACGCAATTGTACCGCTGCCCAAATTTTTCTATCTGCATAAAGAAGATAAGCAACTAAGACCAAAAGAACGACCAAAAGAAGAAGTGTTTTTCCGATTATAATGAGTAATGGCAACAGCCAAGTCATAAAGAAATCATACATCATTATTCCTTTTCCTTTGCCCTTACTTTACTGTTTGTGTAGCATGGTTTTTTGCAAGAGATGAACATTCAGCCATAACAGCAGAAGCACGTGCTATCGGATTTGTTAAATAAAAATCTTTAACCATAGAAGTAAATGCTTGACTCTCGAGAGAAACCATTTTTGAACCAAGCGCCTTAAGACCACTTATATCAGAAGGCACTATACCATCAACAGCACAAAGGTGTGGATAATCGTTAAACAAGCATTGCCTTAATTGAGAGAGAGAATCAAAAGGGAGCTTTTGTCCTAAAATATCCGATAAAGCACGCAAAATAGCCCAATCTTCTTTTGCTTCACCTGGAGCAAAACCAGCCCGATTTGTCATTTGAACACGTCCTTCTGTATTCACATAAAGCCCTGATTTTTCAGTGTAAGCAGATGCAGGCAAAATAACGTCAGCAGCATGTGCACCATTATCACCATGGCTCCCAATATAAACTGTAAAAGCTTTTGTATTGGCTAATTCTACTTCATCAGCACCAAGCAAAAATAGAACTTCACAGGTTTTAAGTATATTTGCAACCCCAAACTTAGAAGTAAAGCCTATGTCCAACCCTCCAACAATCGATGCTGCATTATGAAGAACCCCAAACCCATTCCATGTCTCACTAAGAGCACCAATATTATCAGCTAATTTAGCAAGACTTTTTAAAACAGATAAACCTTCATTTCCTGAAACCGCTCCCTCTCCGATAAGAATAAGGGGCCTCTTCGCTTCTTTTAAGACATTAAAAAAAACATTCTCACCACGAATAAGTGTCGTTAATGTATCACTCCCAGATCCAAGGTAAGAATAAGGATAACGTAAATCGACTTTCTCTCCAATTAATGCAATAGGAAAATTACCCATCCGTTGGCGCTTTAAAATACGCGCATTTAAAACAGCTGCTTCATGACGTGGATTAGATCCCACAATAAGCAGTGCATCAGCCTGTTCAATACCTACAATTGTAGGATTAAAAATATAACTCGAGCGCCCAAACTCTGGCGATAAAGCCCCCCCTCTTTGACGACAATCAAAAAGCGTTGAGCCCAAAGAACTCAATAATGCTTTAAGGGCATACATTTCTTCAACAGAAGCAAGATCTCCCGCAATAGCTCCAATTTTTTCTGGAAAAATTTTAGAGATTACCATTTTTATTTTTGCAAAAGCTTCTGTCCAACTGACAGGTTGAAGCTTTCCATCTTTGCGTACATATGGCTTATCAAGCCGCTGAGTCCGTAATCCATCCCAAATAAAACGCGTTTTATCAGAGATCCATTCCTCATTTACATCTTCATTTGTACGCGGCATAATCCGCATAACTTCACGGCCGCGGCTATCAATACGGATAGCACTACCAAGCGCATCCATCACATCAATCGATTCCGTTTTTACCAATTCCCACGGACGGGCATGAAACGCATAAGGTTTTGAAGTTAAAGCTCCCACTGGACAAAGATCAATAACATTTCCCTGTAATTCAGATGTCATAGCTTTTTCAAGATACGTCGTAATTTCAGCATCTTCACCACGACCGATCAAACCAAGCTCAGAAATACCTGCAACTTCCGTTGTAAAACGAACACACCGTGTACAATGAATACATCGTGTCATAACAGTTTTGACAAGAGGTCCAATATATTTATCTTCTACAGCACGTTTATTTTCTGTATAACGAGAACAATCTCGTCCATAAAGCATTGCTTGATCTTGAAGATCACACTCTCCCCCTTGATCACACACTGGACAATCCAAAGGATGATTAATGAGAAGAAATTCCATAACACCTTCACGTGCTTTTTTTACCATCGCCGTATTGGTAAAAATCTCAGGTACCTCACCGTTAGGCCCTAATCGTAAATCACGAACCCCCATAGCACAAGAAGCCTGAGGTTTTGGAGGACCACCCTTAACCTCAACTAAACACATACGACAATTTCCAGCAATTGACAAAGATTCATGAAAACAAAAACGTGGAATTTCTACCCCAGCCGCCTCAGCGGCCTGAAGCAACGTGTAGTAATCAGGAACTTCAATCTCTTTGCCATCAACTTTGATATTTATCATCACCCATCCAACCTGCGGATAACCCACTTAAAATTTGCATTCGGTTGCTCTTAAAACAAAATCCTTTATTAAACCGCTTCTAAAGCAATATTTTTGCTTTGGACTACATTTCGCGTGTATTCATCAATTCTACGCTCGATTTCCGGACGAAAATTACGTATCAACCCCTGTACAGGCCATGCGGCAGCATCACCAAGCGCACAAATAGTGTGTCCTTCAACCTGTTTAGACACTTCAAACAAAAGATCAATCTCACGTTTTTGCGCTCTTCCCTCAACCATACGCCCTAAAAGACGCATCATCCATCCCGTCCCCTCACGACACGGTGTACACTGACCACAACTCTCGTGCTTGAAAAAAGCAGCTATACGCCAAATTGCCTTGATAATATCGGTTGATTTATCCATAACAATCATTCCCCCTGTGCCAAAAGAAGACCCGACATCTCGCATTCCATCAAAATCCATGATCGCATCGATCATATCCTCACCACGAACGACTGGACAAGAAGCCCCCCCTGGAATAACTGCTAAAAGATTATTCCATCCACCACGAACACCACCCGTATGTTTTTCAATTAATTCACGGAATGAAACACCAAGAGCATCTTCAAATGTACAAGGTGCATTAACATGCCCTGAAACCATAAATAATTTCGTTCCAACATTATTTGCTCGTCCGATTGATGAAAACCACGAAGCCCCCCGCCGCAAAATCGTTGGAACAACGGCAATAGACTCTACATTATTTACTGTTGTTGGACAGCCATAAATCCCCATATTGGCAGGAAATGGTGGTTTAAGCCGAGGTTGTCCCTTTTTTCCCTCAAGACTTTCAAGAAGAGCTGTTTCTTCACCACAAATATAAGCACCCGCTCCATGATGAATAACAATATCACAAGCATGCCCATATTTCGTTTTTTTGCCAAGTAAACCCGCATCATAGCATTCATCAACGGCAGCTTGAAGCGCTTCACGTTCACGAATATATTCACCACGAATATAAATAAAAGCAACATTGGCTCCCATAGCAAAAGTAGCGATTGCACATCCTTCAATCAAAGTATGGGGGTCATGACGTAAAATATCACGGTCTTTACAAGTTCCAGGTTCAGATTCATCGGCATTGACAACTAAATAATGAGGACGCCCATCATTCTGCTTTGGCATAAAGGACCACTTCATTCCAGTAGGAAAACCAGCACCACCACGACCGCGTAAACCCGATTCCTTCACTTCATCAATGATCCAATCACGACCTTTGTCAATCATTTCTTTCAGACCATTCCAATGCCCACGCAACATCGCAGCCTTTAATGATTTGTCTTTTAAACCATAAATATTGGTGAAGATACGATCTTTATCAGCTAGCATACCCCACCTTTTTTTCTATTACCCATAGCATTTTCCGCTTTTCCTCAAATGCAATTTTTAAATATCTTTTCAAGACTTCTTACTTTTCGTTAAATGTTGCCATCATGGGTAGAATAATAAAATATTTTCTCAAGAAAAATACTTAATTATGTTCCCCATTCTTTCCTTATCCTTTTTTGGTAAAAACTTGAGAGATCTTTTTTTCTTTCTCATCATCAATAAGAGAAGTTAAACCACTAATCGGTTCCGACGATTTACGACTATTTTGCGGACCAACCGCTATCTCAGAACCCTTCCCTGCTTCAAATGCATCAATAATTTCTTCAAGGCGTTCAGCTGTAAGATCTTCATAAGTATCTTTAAAAATCATAACCATCGGAGCATTCACACAAGCACCTAGACACTCTACCTCTTCCCATGATAAGGTTCCATCCTGATTGGTCGCAAAAGGTTCATGATGAATTTTTTTCTGACAAACTTTAATCAATTCATCAGAACCACGTAACATACAAGGCGTTGTACCACAAACTTGAATATGCGCTTTTGTTCCAACAGGCTTAAGCTGAAACTGAGTATAAAAAGTCGCAACTTCTAAGACACGGATATAAGCCATGGAAAGAATCTGAGCAATATGCTCAATCGCAGCACGTGTCACCCAACCATCTTGCTCTTGAGCACGCATTAATAATGGAATTACAGCAGACTGCTGACGCCCTGCAGGATATTTTTTTATGGTATTTTTTACCCATATCTGATTTTCTTTTGTAAAAGAAAACTCAGCAGGCTGATAAACATCATCTGCAAGACGGCGTACGGACATTAGCGATCAACCTCCCCAAAAACAATATCAATCGAACCCAAAATAGCTGTAGCATCTGCTAACATATGACCTCTGGTTAAAAAATCCATAGCTTGGAGATGAGCAAACCCAGGAGCACGCAACTTGACACGATAAGGCTTATTGGTTCCATCAGAAACAAGATAAACACCAAACTCACCCTTCGGAGCTTCCACAGCAACATATACTTCTCCAGGAGGTGTATGAAAACCTTCCGTATAGAGTTTAAAGTGATGAATCAGTGCTTCCATCGAGCTTTTCATTTCACTCCGCGTCGGTGGTACAATTTTGCGATCCAAGCTCGAAACCGGTCCATTTTTTTCAGTACTCAGTAAACGCTCCACACATTGGCGCATAATTTTCGCTGATTGACGCATTTCTTCCATACGAATAAGATAGCGATCATAACAATCGCTATTTTTACCTATAGGAATATCGAATTCCATTTCATCGTAACATTCATAAGGCTGACTTTTACGCAAATCCCATGGAACACCAGCTCCACGAATCATAACCCCAGAAAAACCACGTGCCCAAGCTTCATCAATACTTACAACACCAATATCCACATTACGCTGCTTAAAAATCCGATTTGGGGTCACAAGCGCATCAAGTTTTCCGAGAGAAACAAGAAATGGATCAATAAAATCACCAATATCCTCAACTAAAGATTCTGGTAAATCTTGATGCACGCCACCAGGACGAAAATAATTTGCATGAAGACGAGCACCACAGGCACGCTCATAAAAAATCATCAATCTTTCACGTTGCTCAAATCCCCAAAGCGGTGGTGTTAAAGCACCAACATCCATTGCCTGTGTCGTTACATTAAGCAAATGATTAAGAATACGCCCAATTTCAGAAAACAAAACACGTATTAATTGCCCTCTTTTAGGAACTTTTATATCTAATAACTTTTCAATAGCAAGAACAAAAGCATGTTCCTGATTCATAGGAGCAACATAATCCAAACGATCTAGATAAGGACCAGCTTGGAGATAAGTCTTTGTTTCCATTAATTTTTCAGTACCGCGATGCAACAACCCAATATGTGGATCTACACGCTCAACAACTTCACCGTCCAGCTCCAGAACCATGCGCAAAACCCCATGCGCGGCAGGGTGCTGCGGACCAAAATTGATATTAAAGTTTCGAACATTGACCTCAGCCACAATCAACCCCTTGCTTTTTAAAAAACTTCATATCAAATATCAAAAAATCTATCACGCTAAAAAATATTTAATTATTTAAGAAATACAGTACTTTAATATAATGCCTTATCAAAACCAATATTATTTTTTTTCATCTGCTTTCCCATCACATGGCAAAGTATACTGTCCTCCTTCCCAAGGAGAAAGAAAATCAAAATTACGCATCTCTTGGCGCAAAACAACAGGCTCATAAATCACCCTCTTTGCTTCATTATCATAACGGCATTCAACAAATCCTGTCACAGGAAAGTCTTTGCGTAAAGGATATCCTTCAAATCCATAATCTGTTAAAATCCGTCTCAAATCCGGATGTCCTGAAAATAAAATCCCATACATATCATACGTTTCACGTTCATACCACTCTGCGCCAGGATAAACCGTACAAGCTGAAGCAACAGGAGTATTTTCATCCGTACGAACTTTTACACGTAAGCGTAAATTCTCACGAGGAGATAACAATTGGTAAGAAACATCAAAGCGCTTATTGCGAAAAGGATAATCCACACCACTAATGTCTGTAAGATTAATAAATTGACAGCGAGAATCATCACGAACAAACATTAAAACATCAATAATTGCATCAAGACGTGCCACAATGGTCAATTCACCAAAAGCAAGAACAGTCTCTTCAAGCTTATTTTTTAATTTGTTTTCCAAATAAGCAGCAAGCTCAACCAATGTTTCATCCACCATGACAAGAAAACTCTCTATCGCTCTATGGATCCGGTACGACGGATTTTTTTCTGTAGCAACAATATGCCGTATAATAATGCCTCTGCTGTAGGTGGACACCCTGGGACATATATATCGACAGGCACGATACGATCACATCCCCGCACTACTGAATAGGAATAATGATAATATCCCCCACCGTTTGCACATGATCCCATAGAAATCACATAACGTGGCTCTGGCATCTGATCGTACACTTTTCTTAAAGCAGGAGCCATCTTATTTGTTAGAGTACCTGCCACCACCATCACATCTGACTGGCGGGGTGAAGCTCGTGGTGCATATCCAAAACGCTCATTATCATAATGAGGCATTGAACATTGCATCATTTCGATAGCACAACAAGCCAAACCAAAACTCATCCACATTAAAGAACCGGTACGTGCCCAAGTAATCAAAGCATCTGCCGAGGTAACTAAAAAACCCTTATCTGACAATTCAGCATTGATATCACGAAAAAACTTATCGTCAGATCCTATCAGCCCACCAGTATTTGGATCAATGATTCCTTTTGGTTTTGGAGCCTCAATCGTTGAATTATTAGATCTTAATTCCATTCAAGGGCTCCTTTTTTCCATTCATATATAAATCCAATAGTCAAAATCGCTAAAAACACAATCATCGACCAAAAGCCAAACATACCTATTGATTCGAATGAAACAGCCCAAGGAAAAAGAAATGCAACTTCAAGATCAAAAATAATAAATAAAATTGATACCAAATAGAAACGAATATCAAACTTCATGCGTGCATCACTAAATGAATTAAACCCACATTCATAAGCCGATAATTTTTCAGGATCGGGGGAACGATATGCTACAATGTAAGGTGTAATCAACAAAACTCCAGCAATAACCGCTGACACAATAATGAAAATCAAGACTGGCAAATAAGAGCTCAATAAATAAGCCATAACCCTCTTCCATCGTAACGAAATGCCTGATTTTAACACAATGATTCAATATTGCGTGACCAAACAGACAAATTTAACAATCGCTCTATTAACTCTATTCATACTGCTTCAAAGGCATACAGAGCGATACTTTTCTTATCGGCATAGGTAACGCAGAGCAAAGAAAGACGCAAGCCCTATTCTTATAAACCATATAAAAAGAAAGAAAAAACATATTTATTCCCCAATCAAACACTCCACCACATTACTCATAGCATATGGATATTTTAAAAAGGAAATTTTATAAGGAATCACGAAATGGCGCGAGTGACGGGGCTCGAACCCGCGACCTCCGGCGTGACAGGCCAGCACTCTAACCAACTGAGCTACACCCGCGCATTTTTTTCGAACCAATTTAATTTGGTACAAGCGGTCGTGTAAGGGGTTCATGCGTTTATGTCAAGAAGGATTATGCATTTTTAAAAAAAAATATCAAATCCTATCTTTATTCTTGCGTTTAGAAAAATTTTTCCTTAAAGAGTTTCCATTCAATTGCTGATCATTGCATTGGGCGATTAGCTCAGCTGGTAGAGCGCCTCGTTTACACCGAGGATGTCGGGAGTTCGAGTCTCTCATCGCCCACCGTATGGCTTTATATTCTTATTCAGTTATTAATTCTTCATATATTTTTTAAAGATTAAGGGATGCCTAAATAAAGTTAGGGGAATATGGTTTTTACTCTTTCCTTTACAAAGCGCATTCTTTTTGCCAGCTTTCTCTAACAATTTTTTAATAGTTCTAAATCTTCTTGTGAAATAATGTTTATCAGTCTAGCAAACATACCAACAGCTTCACATCTAAATGTATCAGAAGACTTTATAGTGAAACTTTTACAACAAGAATTCGATTCTCTTTTCAAAATTTCTGCTACCTCTTGATCTAAATCATAGAGTCCAATGATCTTTTCTTCCATGCCAATAGGTAGAGATTTTTTGCTAATCTCTACAGAAGATAAAAATGATACAGATATGTCTAATCTCTTAGCCATATCTAAGAAACGTTTGGAGTGATCAATACGAAGTTTGCGTAAAGTTTTACAAAAGGGTGTTAGCATTTAAATAAAACTCGTAAGAGTATAAGCTTTACGGCATAAACTGAGAAAATTATCCACCAATAATATGTTTCACGCAATCCGCAATGTGATTTACTTTCTTTGCATTAGCAGCAACTCCATTAAATTTTTTTATAATCCAATCAGCTCCTATTCCAAGGTGTGTAATCCATGTTTTTTGAACAATAGGCTCAACAGCCCTCACAGTTTCTTCAGAAGATGTAGTTAATTCCAGAAATCTTTTACAAACAATTCGAGACGCTTCAAAATCATTTGCTTCATTACGTACGGTAAACAAATTATCCAAATTATCATCGTTAATAAGATAAGGGGAATGCTTCGAATAAATTACTTTATTGCCCTTTATGCTCGATAAAGTTTGTAAGGAGCTTAATATTTTTCTCTGTGGATGAATATGTAAATTATTTGCTGACTCATCCAATAAAAAAATTATTCCATTTTTGCTTCTATACCTGCGAACTTCTGTAAGGACTTTAAAACAAAAAAATCAACTAACCCCTTTACTTCTCTCATGTAAATAAAAAAAGAGGTTATTTGCTTTAATTTGTAAACAATAATCTACAAAACTACTATTAGATTTTTCTATTATACAATCATCAAAAAAGCTCTTCCCTTCAGTAATATCCACCCAACCTTCCTTCACTACTGTCTTCAAATAACCATTGATCAATCCTATACGCTGCTTAACAGCATCGTTGTCATCACAATCAACAATATCTTCCTGAAAACCAATACCAAGATTTTTTTCTTATTTTGTACTCGATTGGATGAGCCATAAACATACCGACATGCTTGGCTCGCATCTCCAAGGCAAGTATGAGGATTGTAAGGATTTGTGAACATATTCCACCATTCTTTCCACATGTTACTGCCAGCAGGTATTGTCTCGTAGGTATAGCCATTACCGCCAATCCATCGGCTGACAAAGTCATATCTATTCCCATCAAAACCAACAATGGTTTGTTTGCTATCACTCACATACCCTAACAGACCGGATGCAACTAAAACATTAAAGGCTGGTCCATAGAGATTGATAGTCGTGTTTTCGTTGGCTATCCCATGCACACCTTCTTGTTTGAAAGAATTCAGCATATTCCCCAATGTCATTGTCCCGCGACTATGTCCATAAAGTTCTAACCCTGTAAGACCATAGCTATACATCAAATCTTTTGCTTCTTGTGTGGAATTGTTCAAACCCCAAAAGTTATTTTCCATAAACTTCTGATAGCCCGCGACTAGAAGTTCTGAGATAGCAGAATCAGCTTCTGGGAACACCACAAAATAAAGCGGTTTATTTTTATCCTTCGCATGTTGCTCTGCATAAACAGCAGCTTCATAGAGTGGTGTAAAGATGCCATTAAAGGACACATGCACTTTGCCATCAGAGCCTTCTTGCAAATGCTGCTTTTCTTCATCCGTTAAATAATGAAACTTAGGTATTTTTTGTCCACGAGCGTCTTCTATAGGCTCTCCATTTGCATCTATTTCATAGATTGTATTACCCTGTTCATCACGATCCACCACGGCGATGGGGTGCTCTTTGATAAACATGGTTTTATAGGAGTCATCGCTGTATTTAAACCCTTCTTCTAAAAGTTGGGTTGCCATTTCACGATTTTCATGGACGATTTGTTCCAGCTTGCCTGCATCGAGCTGTTGTACACCCTTATGGGCGGT